>CAINDV010001113.1 GCA_903847485.1 uncultured Verrucomicrobiota bacterium | reverse complement strand
CGGCCCTGCTTATCTTCGTGGACGGCGCGCAGCAGGCTCAGGCGGCGCTCACGATCCCCTTCAACAACACACGTCCAGTCAACCTCGGCTATTCCTGGGGCGGCGGAGCGCCCAACCGTTTCTTCCGGGGCAACGTGGATGAACTGGGCATTTACAACCGGGCCTTGACTCCCGGCGAAATCGCCGCGCTCTACGCCGCCGGCAGCGCGGGTAAGTGCAAGCCGCCATTCCCCGCACCTGCGGGATTGGTGAGTTGGTGGCCTGCCGAGAATAACGGCTTCGACTTAGTCGGCACTAACCACGCCGTCAGTGTGGGTGGGCTTGGCTTCGCGCCAGGCCGGGTGAACCAAGCGTTCGACCTGGACGGCGTCAACGCCTTCGCGCAAGTGCCCTCCCCGGCGGGTCTTCCGCTGGGCAGTCAGCCGCGCACAGTGGCGCTATGGTTCCGGACGCCGCGCAACCTCGCAGTCACCACCGAGTCCGCGCTCTTTCAGTACGGCGCCGAGTCCGCCGCGCAGATGTTCGGCCTGATCACCTCCGGGAACGCCCCCGGCAACCTGTATTTCTTCGGGTACAGCCGTGACCTGGCCGGCACGACGTCGCTGGAAAGCAATCTCTGGTATCACACTGCCGTGACGTACGACGGGGCGGCCGTGACCTTGTATCTTAACGGGCAGCCGGAGGGGGCGCGGAGTGTGGTCCTGAACACCGTCCTCAATGCCGCCGGACTGACGCTCGGCAACCGGCCCGGCGGCGCGAAGTGGCAGGGCCAGTTGGACGAGGTGATGCTCTTCAATCGCGCCCTGTCGCCGAATGAAATCGCCGCAATCCACGCCGCCGGCAGCGCGGGCGTCGGTCCTTTTCCAGCCCGGCCTGACCTCACATTCGCGCGCGTGGGCGAGACACTGACACTCTCGTGGTCGTCGCAAGCGGGAGTCAGTTACCAACTCCAATCCGCCACCCACCTGCCTGCCGCCGGTTGGGCCAACGAAGGCACGCCCTTCCCCGGCACCGGCGGCATGCTCTCGACGAACCTTCCCCTCGGCACCGAGCCAGCAAAGTTTTTCAGGCTACAGGCCGAAGACTGACACTCTCCGCAAACCCAACTCCACATCCCTTTATGACAAAACACAAACAGTCAAGCATCGGCCGCCGGCTCCTGTCGGCGGGAAACACCGCGCTCGTCGCGGGCATCACCACCACGCTCCTGAGCGCACGCGTCTGCTTCGCGCAGCCGGGCCTTGGCATCAGTGCCCCGCCCGACGGGGCGTCGTTCATCGCGGGCAGCAAAATCCCGCTGACGGCGTTGGTTACCAACAATGGCGCCGCCGTCAGCCGGGTGGACTTCCTCGCCAACGGCGCGTTGCTCGGCCCCGGCCAGCCGGACCCGCTCGGCGGGTCGCCCTACACGCTGGCTTGGCCGGGCGTTGCTGTCGGGAGCTATGCGCTGCGCGCCGTGGCGCATTACGGGGTCTCGCAGACGGTCACGTCGGCCCCGGTTCACATCACGGTGGTCGGCGGCAAACCCAATGGCTCGGACCAGGTGGTTAATCTCACGGCCACGCCCGCCCACGATGACAACTGGTACGACGAGCAAAACCAGCTCGTGGTTAATCAGGGCATCATCCATACCGCCTGGCATTCCCGGTGGCTTGATCCGGACGGTATCCTCGCCGCCACGAACCGTATTTATTACACGGCCAGCACCCAGAGCGGCGTCAGTCCCGAGAACTGGATTCTGCTCGACGAACGCACCAACTCCCCTTACGCGATGAAGGGAGGAGTCTGGATGGCCGTGGATTCCAGCAGCGTCCACATTGTTACCGTTTCCGAAGCTTGGTTTGATGCCGGCGGGGGATGGCACGATTACGCCCTGCGCTATCATCGCTCGACGGATGGCGGCAGTTCGTTCGAGCCCGTGCGCGTGCTGGCCACCGGCAGTGACTGGTATTTCATGGACGCGCCGCTCATCGCCGCCAGCCAGGGCCGGGTGACCATCGCATGGCGCGGAAGCACCGGGGAGACCGGGTACACAGTCCATGTGATGAATTCTGCCGACAACGGCGGCACTTTCACCACCCAGACCTTGTTCAACGATGAGTCCGGTCTGCTGAATCTGTCCGAGCTCCGCCAGGAATCCCAGGCGATTGCCCTGGCCTGGAAACATCACGCCAGCAGCGGCGGGGCCACGCACATTGCCTGCTCCACCAATGGCGGCACGAATTACACGGTCACCGAGATCGAACCGTACATCGTCGAGTATGCAGTCGGCTCCTCCGCCGGGGCCGATTTGCCGCAAGTTGCGCTGCAAGGAAGCACGGTGCTGATCGCCTACTTCAGCGAGAACACCAATGCCAATCCGATCGTGCCCGACGTCTTCGTGCGTCAATCCACGAATGGGGGCGCGACGTTCGGCCCGGCGCGGTCCCTCACCCAGGGCGCGCTGTCGGCTGCGGCAGGTCTCCCAACCGGCCTCGGCGCCCAGCTCGACCTGTCGTTGAGCGGCAACCGGGCGGCGGCAGTCTTTGCCACCTCCGAAGCCCATGTGTACCTGGCCCGTTCCACCAACGCTGGCGCTAGCTTCCTACCACCTCAACAGCTCTCGGACAAGTCACTCAACTACGCGAAGGGCACCTTGGATCCCCGGCTGGCTTTCCAACCTTCCGACCCGCATTCGGTTCACGTCATGTGGGCCAGTGATTGGTATCGCCGCTCCACGAACGGGGGCGAAACTTGGACTGCTCCTGTGGGATTGTCCCTCGTCTCCTCGGTCTGGAACTTTCAACCGACCCCGCGCATGGTGGCGGACGAGAGCGGCGCGGTCCATTGGAACTGCTCCGGCACTCTATTTGGTTACTTAGATACCGATGTCCTCTACCGGAGTTTCAAGCATGCCGCCGTCCCCCCAGCCGCCATGAATCTCGGCGTGCAGTTCGGTCAGCAGCACGAGGGATTCTTGCGCTACGACAACCTCCAGATCGCCGCCTGCCCGGCCCTGGATTTCACCAATGCGCTGACGGTGGAATGCTGGGTGAAGTTAAGCGAGAAGCCTAATGCGGTGTACGGCCCCCTCGTCGCCAAACCGATCACGGGCGCAGGCATGTCGTACGACACGTTCTACCTGCACTTGGCAGGTGAAGGCCCGACGAAACGCTGGTTTGCGGCCAGCGTCTCGACCGACGGCGGCGGCAGCTCCCCCACCTACCCCACCAACCTGAACAGCGCCCTGATCATCCGGCCCGGCGCTTGGTATCACGTCGCCTTCACCTTTGACGGCGGCGCGGGCACTGGCCACCTCAAGCTTTACGTCAACGGTCAGTTGCAAGGGGCCGTCAACGCCCCCGGAGCATTGGCCACCAGCCCTGAGCCCATCAACGTGAGTCGTTTTCTCGACGGCGCAATGGACGACTTGCGCTTCTGGAATCGCGCCCTCACGGCGCAGGAAATCCGCGATCGCTTCACGGGACCGCTGGCCGGCAACGAAGCTGGATTGGCCGCCTACTACACGTTCGACGGCACCTGGGCCGATTCCACGGGCAACTGCCTGCCCGCCGTGCCGATGTATCAGGAGTCCTTCAGTGCCGGCGCGGACAGGCAGCCGCTCCTCGTAGTTGAAAGGGCATCCGGTGACCAAGTGCGTCTGAGTTGGGTTACGTTTGGGGCCAGCTACACGCCAAAATACACCACGGCCCTCGGCGGTGCGGACTGGCAAACCGTGCCTGGCACGCCCCTGCAGAGCAATGGCCGCTGGACCTTGACCCTCAATGCCACGGGCATAACCCGCTTCTTCCGGTTGGAACGAAACTGATCCCGCCTGGGAGAACGCGCGCCCCGGTTGCTTCTTGGGCAACTGGGGCGCAACCCTCCACGCAGGGCCTCGGCTCTTCTACCGCGACAATCTGGATGAAGGTGCATCAAGGTGAACTCGACCCAATCCGACTCTACAATATGAAAATGACAAACTCTCAACCGAACCTCAGCCTCGTCGCCACCACGCTCGCCAGCGTCACTCTGCTGGCCCGCCTCGGCGCTCCACTCGCCTTCGCCCAAACCTGCACGCCGCCACCCGCCGGCCTCGTTGGCTGGTGGTCGGGCGACGGGCATTACTTTGACCTCGTGGGCACGAACCACGGCGCTCCTTCTAGTGGCGCCAGCTTTGCCGCAGGGAAGGTTGGCCCGTCATTCAGCCTCAACTCCGACGGCGCTGCCGTCACCATCGCCCATAATCCGATGCTTGATGTCCCGCTAACCGGCTTTACCGCCGGGTTCTGGATGCAGGGCGTCAAGAACCAGCCGCAGTCTATCTATCTCGTGGTGGATAAGTCCCACGGCTGGGGGGATTCGACGGGCTGGTTGTTCCAGGGTTACAGTGACAGCGGTCGCATCTTCTTCGGCATTGGGGCGGGCGGTGCCGGCATCAACAACTTCCCGCTGGCCACCTCCACCACCGATGTCCTCGACGGCCAATGGCACCACGTCGCGGGCACTTGGGACGGCGCGGCCCTGCTTATCTTCGTGGACGGCGCGCAGCAGGCTCAGGCGGCGCTCACGATCCCCTTCAACAACACACGTCCAGTCAACCTCGGCTATTCCTGGGGCGGCGGAGCGCCCAACCGTTTCTTCCGGGGCAACGTGGATG
>CAINDV010001112.1 GCA_903847485.1 uncultured Verrucomicrobiota bacterium | reverse complement strand
TTGCTGGGAGCTTTGGCACAGCTTTCGTGAACATACCGGGTGCGATCCGGACGCCACCGGTCCTGGACCAGCTTGAAGATGCCCGACTCAATCGTGGCCAGCGTGTCGCACGCCGGGCAACGCAGCCAGCGCGGGAAAGGATCCACCGGCACGCCAATGGCCGGCGCGGTTGGGTCACGGCCATCGTCGTCGAAAGCCATCGGCGGCAGATACAGCTTCTGCAATTGCGGCCCCATCCGCTGCTGGATGGCGCCGAGCAATCGCTCCTCGCCAATCTCCGTGCAATAGCGGGTATCCCAATCATCCAGCCCGAGAATCAACGCTGACGTGTTTGGGAGGTCGAGCAACGCGCCGACGCCAAATGTGTAAATGAGCTGGCTGGGACGCAACGGGCCATGCGGCTGCCACCTCGCGCTGGGATGACCATTCCTCGCGGGATGATTTCCAGTGTCCTCCGCCTCGATTTCAGGCGAGAGGAACCCATGCCGCAGGCACAAGCCGCTGACCTGTCCGAAGAGGTTCTGCGTCTCCCCCTTCCACGGCATCTGAGCAAACTTGTCCACCGTGGCGATGAGCAGCGACGGCGGACGGCGATATATATCTTCGTCCACCACCATGACGGGCAGCCCTTCCTTGGGCGACTTGGCTTCGGAAAACTTGCACCCGCCCGTGGCGTCCCCGCAATACGTCACGCACCGCCCGATTTCGCTCGGCGGTTCATACACCTTGACGTGATGGGGCCGGATTTCGCACCCGCACCACGGGCACGAGACGATCTGGTGCGGCGTGCCGCTGAAGCCCGGACGCCCGCCGATGTTCCCCTGGCGGAGCGATTCCGCCGCTTGCTTCAGCGTGTTGGGCGTGGCTTTACTCCCGACCCAAAGACCGAGCCGGAAAGGTGTCGTGCCCCACTTGCCTGCGTCCGCTTTGCGCAGCGTCTCACACGCGCAAAGGAGTGCCGCGGCACGCTGGAATTGTTGGAGCGTCAGCAACCGCAGCGTGTAGCGCATCAACACCGCGATGCCGTGGTCGCCGGGGCGGCCCTCGATGTCCCCTTGTAGCCGGCGCAACGCCAGCACGTAAGCGGTGAGTCCGAGGTAGGCTTCCGTCTTGCCGCCGCCGGTGGCGAACCAGAGCAGGTCAGCCACGGCGTCCGTCTCGTGGCTGCGGTCAGGATGGTCCAAGCGGGTGATGCTCGGCAGGTTCAGCAGCACGAACGCGAGTTGGAACAAGCGCCACGTCCGGTTCGCCGGCACGTCCAGCGGGTCCACGGGCGAACCGACGGCCAACTCCTTCTTGCGCACCTTGCGTGAGTATGTGGAATGGACGCGTTGCTGCCACATGGCGTGGTTGGCAAAACGGAACGCCTCTTCCGCCAGCGGGTCAGCTTCGATCAGGTCAATGCCCTCGGAGATGCGCGCCTTCGCCCGCTGGCAGCGATCCAGCGCAAGTTGCGCCGCGCTCTGATGCTCGGCCAGTCGCTCCGCCGCCACGCCCAACTTGCCCGTCTCCCGCGCAATCCACTCCGCGTAAGCCGACTCCATCTGTCGCAGGCTCGCCAGCAACGCCGCCTTCGGCATCTGCGCCAGTTCCTTCATGTCCAGCACCACCCCGCCCAGATTCGGATCGTCGTCGGGTGTGGGCGGTGTTTGCTGCTCGACTTCCGAGCACGGCACGAACGTCGTCTGCGATCCTCTCCGCACGCAGCATTTCCGGCTCCGGCAGCGTGGTATGCACCGAAACACCATGCCCGACGGCGAACTCCAGCCGGTGCCGGCAAAGCATCTCCAAAGTTTCCGTTTCCTCGCGTGTGATGGAGTCCATCTTCGTGAGGTCGTGCTGCCAGTCGCGACGCTGCACGAAAACCGCCTGCGGCGGCTCGGCGGCGTCGAGCACGCTTACCTTGGGCTGGAACACCCAAGCCTCGTCCTTCTTTGCGGTCCTGCTCGGGCTGCGTGTTGACGAGGAACACCGTCACCACCCAACCGCGCGGAGTCGGCCGCATCTTGCCCTGCACCTCAACCGCCGGATCGCTGTCGGATCGCGGCTGCAACGGGCCAAACATCCCGTTCCGCAGCGGCACCACCAGCGGCTCGCCCGTGAAGGCTTCCCGTTTCCAGACCAACGCTTCCGCTCCGGTCCGCTTGTTGGTCTGCGTGGCGCTCTTCACGCGACGGTAGCGCCCCCATTCCGCCTTGATGAGGATGGCCTTCGCCTCGCTCTCGACGACGAAACTCAGCCCGATTGAGTTGGGGAAGAAAGTGGCCCTGGGTGGCGTCGAGGCGTCCGTCGCACCGGCTTCGGGATCATCCTGTTGGTCCGTGCCGAGGGCATCCTGCTCCTCCGCCTCCACCGACGTGGATCGGGTCGCGAGCATCCCGATGAGGTAACGGCCCGTGACCCGATCCTCGCGCTGGTCGAGTTCTTCCTCCGGGCCACCCGCCGGGCCGAGCAGGTCGTTGACGACTATGCTGGTCAACTCATCTCGGATGGCGTGGGGCGTGATGGGCGGCAGCGCGGGCGGTGTCGTGGAAGGTGGCGGCATAGCGGGGGAAAAGTCAGCGAGACGGGTTGGCATCCTGGCGCTTGGCACCTTGCGTGGCCGCCAGCGCCCGCCCCCGAGCCGACAGGCGATACCGTTGCGTGGGGCTGCGCGGGGAATCGGGCTGCGTCCGCTCGATCAGGCCAGCGACCAGGGCGGGTTCCAGGTAGTTCTTCCGGAAAGTCGGGCGATGGGACAGCCCCGACCCGAGCATCAGGTCCGCCGCCGTGGCTTCCCCGCTGCGCAAGGCATCCAAGAGCCGTTTTACTTGGTCGCTCGCTGCCGATTCCTGGATGGCGGCGAGGAGCGCCCCGAGCATGAATTCGACGAACGGCGTCGCGTCAGCGTGGTCGTCGGCCTGGGCCAGGGTGCGGTAGTATTCGGCCTGGCGATCCCGGATGACGGTTTCCACCGGCAGATAGGCCAGGATCGACTTCCAGCGACTGAGAATCAACGTCTGCCACAAACGACCCAGCCGGCCAGCCGGCGGGTGTGTGACCGTTCAGTAACCCAAAGTTGATAAGCAGGCTGGGCGCTCATTTTGTGGTTGCATATTGTAGCTATACAGATACATTGCCGCCATGAAACCAAATCTCGATTCTCTC
>CAINDV010001111.1 GCA_903847485.1 uncultured Verrucomicrobiota bacterium | reverse complement strand
GGGCAAGGCCAAAAGCATGGAGGCAAGGTCTGGCTGCGCCTGGAAAAAGTCAGTCAAATCTCATCGTGCCCCTGCCCGCGATCTCCACACGCTCTCAGATGAAGCAACCCTTCCGCCGCTGCTTTTCCGTCTTTCCTCCCGCCCGCCGGCAGTCAAGATTGACCCCATGAACACCACTACCGCACTGGCTTTGAGTCTTGGGCTAGGTCTGTCCGCCGAGCTTTTCGGTGCCACGCCGCCGCCGCCGAACACAGCGTCGGCGAGGCGACGAGGAAATCCAGGCCGGAGGGTAACTGGCGATCCGGAAGCTTGGGGTCCGTGGTGTGCTGAAAGATGGCGGCGCAGGGCAGCAGCCGGGGAGGGAGCAGGCGGAAGCCTTTGATCGTCTTGCCGAAGTTCACATAGTCATCCGGCGACATGAGTTGGTCATTGACCCGCGCGTCCGGCAGACGGGCTTCGAGGTCCTTTTGAATCGCGGTGATCTGCTCCGCGGTGAGACTGCCGCTCCTTGCTTGCATCGCCGCCGCCGTGTAGGTCGCCATCTTCGGTTGCGCCAGCAGCCGGTCGAACGGCAGAGACAGTTGCTCCCAGAGCGCAGCCAGTTCAGGCCGTTCCTGAATCAGCGCAGTCAGCTTGAGCGCCAGCCGGGTTTCGCGCGCGTCGCTTAGCCGGAATAGTACGGTCGCATACCACTGACGGGCGGCGAAGTAATCCGCCAGCGCGGCAGATTGGCTGTAGAAACTGGCGGCGCGGAAATTTCCCGCCGCAATGGGGTAACCCGTTGGTGCGGTCACCATGCACACGCCGCTGCGCAGCGTGGCGAGCAACTCCTGCTGAGGTGCCGGGAGTTTCGCCGCGTAGCCAGCGTCCTGGAGCGCGAGTCCGAGACTGGCATAAGTGGCCATGTCGGCGAAGTCCGGGTCGCCGCGTGGCGCCTGCGCGGCCTCCCAGAGTCGCCAGGAGAACTGCCCCAGCCGCTGGGCCTGGATTTCCTCAAGCTGTTTCACGGCCTCCTCCAGTAGGATGTGATAGGTGTGCCAGGCTGAATCGGTGGTGATGAAGACCGGCAACGAATTCTGAATGTAAGGCTCGAAGAATTGCTTGAAAAACGGGTCTGAAACGACGAAGCCGTTCTTCCCCAGCACCTCATTGGCGGCGGCTGGGCCAGCGAAAAGTTCCACCCCCTGCACGTTGGCGAGCTTGTAATTCGGAGTGTCGGCCAGTGCCAGGCAAGCGCACAGCGTGCCGGCGACGGCGATCAACCCCAACCCATGGATAAGCTTCAAAGTCGTTTTCGTAACTTATAGCCAATTGGACCGGGCGGCTGGCTTGGCCGGGAATTGAAGCGGAACAACATTCCGCTCACCTCTTGGGTGGAGTTCGACCACCCCAAGCCGCTGACCGAGCAGCTTTGCTCTGCACTGCCATCCCTCCGATTCCTCGCGAGGATTTCCCCACCGGCGGGCGCGCGGGCGTCCTCGCCCGCTTGGGGTGCGCGACGGCGGGCGGAGGGAGTTTTGCGGGCGCGGCGGCTACCCCCGGATCCCAAGCGAGCGCGACGCCGCGCCCCTTGGCTTGTGGCTCCGCCGCACTGCGTCTCTGCGTTAACTTCTGCCCACTTCTGCCGAATAGACACGGCTCAGCCCAGATTGGGCGCACTCCACTTCATACCATGCGCCTCGGCCACGGCTTGGCAGGTAAGTTGGCCACTTATCACGTTGATCCCGCCCAACAGTGCGGGCTGGCGTTCGCAGGCTTCCTTCAGGCCGGCATCGGCCAAGAGTTCGAGATGCCGGTAAGTGGCATTGGTCAGTGCCTGGGTCGCCGTGCGGGCGTAGGCGGCGGGCATGTTTGCCACGCAGTAATGGATCACCCCTTCTTCGACATAGATTGGGTCCCGGTGCGTCGTAGGCCGCGCTGTCTCCGCGCAGCCGCCTTGGTCAATCGCAATGTCCACCAGCACGCTGCCCGGTCGCATCCGGCGGAGCATCTCCCGCGTGATGAGCCGGGGTGCCCGCGCCCCGGGCACCAACACCGCCCCTACGAGTAAGTCCACGCCGGGCAGTAGATCCATCAGGTGCGCCTCGTTTGAGTAGAGTGTGTGGCCCGTGTGTAACGTGATGTCGAGGAAGCGCATCCGCTCAATGTCCACCTCCAAGATGGTCACGTCCGCGCCCAGGCCGATAGCCATGCGCGCCGCATTGATGCCCGAGACACCGCCGCCGAGCACCACAACCTTGCCCGGCAACACACCCGGCACGCCGCCCAGTAGCGTGCCGCTGGCGCCGAAGTGTTTGGATAGGAAATAGCCACCGACGAGAATGCTCATGCGCCCGGCGATTTCACTCATCGGCTCCAGCAATGGCAGCCGCCGGTTGACCTCAATGGTTTCGTAGGCGATGCCGGTGACGCCGGTCGCCAGCAAACCTTCGGTGAGTGTCCGGTTCGCGGCTAAGTGCAGATAGGTAAAGAGTATCTGTCCGGGCCGCAGCAGCGGCAGTTCCGGTGGCAGCGGTTCCTTCACCTTCACGATGAGATCGGCCTGCGCAAACACGGTGGCGTGCTCCGTCACGAGTTTCGCGCCGGCAGCGACGTAATCCGCGTCAGGAAAGCCCGCGCCCGCGCCGGCATTGGTTTCCACGATGACTTGGTGGCCGCGCTTGATAAGTTGGTAGGCCGCCGACGGGAGTAACGCGACGCGAAACTCTTGTTCTTTGATTTCTTTGGGAATGCCGATGATCATAGGAGGAGTTAGGAGTTAGGAGTTAGGAGTTAGGAGTTAGGAGTTAGGAGTTAGGAGTTAGGAGTTAGGAGTTAGGAGTTAGGAGTTAGGAGTTAGGAGTTAGGAGTTAGG
>CAINDV010001110.1 GCA_903847485.1 uncultured Verrucomicrobiota bacterium | reverse complement strand
CGCTCCCGACCGCGACGAAAGCCACACCCTCCTGACTAATGAAATGACTCTGCCGCCCGGCGTGCTCAGTGAGTGTTACCGCCGCCGCTGGCGGATCGAGCAGGCCTTTGACCAACCAGAACAGAAACTCGACGAGCGCAAAGCCTGGGGGAAGAGTAACACGGTTAAAACCATCCTAGCCATCGTTATTGCCTGGCGCATAACTTACTGCAGCTATTCAACGCCACCCACAAAACTGAAGCGGCGATCGCAGATACCAAAGTCATCACCGCCTATCACAAGGACTTAGACCGGCGCGCAGCCCAAGCCAAAGCCGCTGGACGTGCGTTCCCCAGAGCCCTCTATCAGGCCCTCTACCGGCCCACGGAGCTAAGTCTACGGTTCCTCCGTTGGATACGGTACCATCTCATGTGCGCGACCTGCTACGGGCCAGCCCTAGCCCTCCTACGTCCCCTTATGGAACAATACTTTTAGGCATTTCATGGACAGGGTCGGCTCCATTCGTCATTCGGTTGCGGAGTTCGGGCTGAATAGATACCCAGGAAATTTTGTTCCGTGGTGTAATAGACCATGTAGTCATCGAAGCGGCTGAGCAGGAGGAACACCGCCGAGCCCAACCCCAACTTGCTCTGCGGCAGCAACCGCGGCGGCAAGGCGGCGATCGTCACTCCAGGGCAACAGTCCTGACCGCAACGGCCGTATTTGGGGCGGATGATCTGGCGCACGATCAACTTGGCCGGAACGAAATCGTATTCGGTGGTCACCGCTTGGTCGATCCGCTGCCACTCTTTGCCGCTGACCGGACAGACTTTGTCCGGAGGCTCTAAAACGAGGGTCTGCTGCTCTAACTCCACCGGCGGGACGGTGCGACGCCGGCGTGCTTTGGCGCGCTGGCGTTGGGCTTGGTCCTGAACGTCGCCCACCACTTGCTCCCATTGTTCCCCCTGCTCCGGACTTAGCTTTTCCGCCTTGGCCCCAGAGATCTGCTGTTTCAGATCAGCCATGAGGGACTCGGCCGCCACCAACTGTCGCACGGTGTGGGCCAACTGGTGGGCAGTGTGGTCCAATTGGTTGGTGGGGTGATCCAACTGTTCCGCACGGTGGGCCAACTCCCGGTGCTGCGCGGCCAGTGGCTGGTGGGCTTGATCAACCTTACTCTGGAGTTCTAAAACGCAATCGGCCCATCCTTGCGGATGTCCGCCGAACTCTCGCAGTAACTCGTCCCGGCTCTTCAGGCGTGAAGCACCTCCCGGAAATCGTGGCGCAACGGGTAGAGGTAAACATCGTATCTATTCGGCCCAAACTCCGCAATCGAATGACG
This sequence comes from uncultured Verrucomicrobiota bacterium, assembly GCA_903847485.1. Classification (GTDB taxonomy): domain Bacteria; phylum Verrucomicrobiota; class Verrucomicrobiia; order Limisphaerales; family JAJXZI01; genus CAINDV01. The sequence goes on along the minus strand of CAINDV010001110.1, from coordinate 977 downwards.
AATGACGAAGCGCCGCTGGCGGCGGTTAGGTTCTGGCCAAGTCTCGCGCCCGGTCCAACCAAGAACTAAGCCTGCCTGTGTGGAGCCCGCAGACCGGCGGGTTGCGGGCTTCGGACTTCGTCATTCTTTCGCCATTCGTCATTCGACTGCGGAGTTCGGGCTGAATAGTTACTAAACCTCTTTGACCGGCGTCTGGAGCGAACGCGCGGCATCCGGCCGGGTCCGCCCCGTGGTCTGTCCTACCTTCACCCAGTTGGCCGCCCGATAGGCCGTGCCCGCGAAGCGTGGGTGTTCCACGAACATTTCCACCAGCGCCAGGCGGTGCCCATATTTGCGTTGCCAATCGGCACTGAGTCGCGCAGCACCTGACCCAGCGTCCAACTGGCTAAGCCGCATCTGTGCAGAGGCAGAACCACGAAATACACGCAATACACGAATAGAAAGGCCGCGCCGCGCCGTCCTGAGATGGCGGAACAGTCACTGGGCTGTGACTGGAAGGTGCCGCCAGGGATCCGGGTTCGGCCTCCGGCCTGGCTTCAGTTTGATTGCGTGTATTGCGTGGTTGCGGCTGAATAGTTACGGCTAAGTGGCGAACTCACGTCCAAGGCATAATCAGGAGGCGTTGGTTGTTGGCCAGCCACGGCAGATGGCGGCGGCGCGCTTCGGGCGACCAGCCGAGCCACCGGTCGCGCGCCTGACACTGCCAGGCGGCGGCTCCAAAAACCAGACCGGCCAACTCACGCCCCGGGCCATCGCGCACGAGATATTGCAGGTTCTCGCCGCCGGCTCCGCCAAAGCCCAGATATAGCGAACATCATTAACCGGTTGGTTTAAAGCCAGCGTCAGCAATCACACTGACCGTGGCCGGAATTACTTGGATTACCCGGTGGGCGTCGGCCATACGTTGGTCATGGCGGGGGCCTCGTTGACTGGGGGTGAGCCAACCGATCCGGCGGTTGGTATCGGCTACCACGATG
>CAINDV010001109.1 GCA_903847485.1 uncultured Verrucomicrobiota bacterium | reverse complement strand
GGTGAGGGCATCGGGCCTACAGCGGCGTGCGCTCGCTGTTGTATGCCGGGTGCCCCCACCCGGCGTCCCCATAGTAACCGACAACTTGGGGATGCACCGGGCGCTGCCGGCTTGCCACGGGCGAGTGCCGGGTTTAGTTTCGCCGCATGTCACAGCTCATTGTCTCCCTGGCCGCCCAAGCGCACGACCCACTGACCCCGGACCAAGTGGCCTCCGCCGTCAGTCAAGCCTGCGCCCCAGATGCCTATCGTGGCCAACGCATCCTGCTCATTGTGCCCGACGCCACCCGCACCGCGCCCGTCGGGATGCTCTTCAAGACCTTGCACGAGCAACTGGGCAGCGTCACCCGGGCCTTGGACGTGCTGATTGCTCTGGGCACGCATCAACCAATGAGCGAGGAGGCCATCTGCCAGCGGCTCGACATCACTGCCGAGGAGCGCCGCGGCCGTTATGCCAAGGTCGCGTTTCACAATCACGCCTGGGACGACCCCGCGCATCTCCGCCAAGTCGGCACCCTCACGGCGGACGAGATTTCCCAACTCACCGGCGGGCTGTTCTCAATGGAGGTGCCGGTCGAGGTCAACAAACTCGTATTCGACTACGACCAGCTCATCATCATTGGCCCGGTGTTTCCGCACGAAGTGGTTGGTTTCTCCGGTGGCAACAAGTATCTCTTCCCCGGCATCGCTGGCCCGCGCATCCTGAATTTCTTCCACTGGCTGGGCGCCGTAGTCACCAACCCAATGATTATCGGCAACCAATGGACGCCTGTTCGCAAGGTTGTGGACAAGGCCGGCGCGCTGGTGACTGTGCCCAAACTCTGCTTCTGCATGGTGGTCGAAGGCGATGCACTGGTCGGGCTTTACACCGGCACACCGGAAACCGCCTGGGACGCTGCTAGCGAACTCTCCCGCCAGTTGCACATCACCTATAAGGACCATCCCTTTAAGAGCATCCTATCCTGCGCGCCGATGATGTATGACGAACTCTGGACCGGTGGTAAGTGCATGTATAAGCTGGAACCGGTGCTGGCCGACGGCGGCGAACTTATCATCTACGCGCCGCACATCCACGAAGTCTGCGTGACGCACGGCCAGACCATCCTCGCCATCGGCTACCACTGTCGCGACTACTTCCTCAAGCAATGGGACCAGTTCAAAGGTTACCCTTGGGGCGTGCTGGCTCATTCCACGCACGTCCGCGGCCTCGGCACTTATGAGAATGGCGTGGAGCAATGCCGCGCCCAAGTCACGCTGGCCACGGGCATCCCGGAAGCCCTTTGCCACAAGATCAACCTCGGCTATCGCGACCCGAAGAGCCTCCGGAAGGAAGACTTCGCCAATCGCGAAGACGAAGGCGTGCTCCTGGTACCGAAGGCGGGCGAAATGCTTTTCCACCTGAAGCAGCAACCTAAGTGGGCGGGTGGGAAGTAGTTCGAAAAGAGAGGCGGTGCCGCGTCGTCCTGAGGTGGAGGACCAGTCACTGGAAGGTGAAGCCGGTGATCCGGGTTCGGTCTCCGGCCTGGCTTCAGTTTGATTTTGCGTATTTCATGGTTTCTGCTGAATAGTTACGGCTAAGACCGTGAAGCGATGGATCTGGCCATCTTTCTTTCGCGGAGTAGAGCGTAAGAGCATAAGCTGGCGACAGGATGCCAGAGAGACGGGGTTAGTCCGCAAGGCGGTAGGTATTCACTCCACGGAAAACGGCCAATGCGCAGATCAAAACCACGGACTCATTGGCAAATTCGGAGGGCACCTCCCGGAAAATAGCCAAAAGCCTTCCCAAAAGCGAGCAGCAGCAGCGGGACGAAACTTGAAGTATATCTAACGGGGATCAGGCTGGCCCTCTCTATTCCAATCGACAGTCCAACTAACCTCATTATGCGGCTGGTTGTCGTTGTTCCAGCGCGCGCGCCAAATGTTACTTGGCGCTGGATCAATAACCTCACGGCGTCGTGGCGCCTCGGCATGGCCGTCAGCTAACATGAGGACGGTTCGCCTATTATGGCGGTTGGACGGCCACTGATCTTCTTGTGTCGGGTCCATATTCGCTTCCCAGGTTGGGTTCTGTTGGAGCCCACGGCCTTCCCCCACTTCAATCATATTGGCAGGAGCGACAACCATGCTGTCCTTCACCGGACCCTTATTCTGAGGAGGCGGACCACTAACGACACCGCCCAACCCCCATTGCGGTTTGGACGTGTCGTTAAGATATTGTTGTCCCAGTCCCCAGTCGTTATAGGCATACGAAAAGCGCGCTTGCCAACTGACGGCAAACGGGTCATAGCGGTTCTGCTCATTCAACCCTCCCAAGGTCAGGTTCACGTTGGTATCCCACGCAGCGTTGGGAGCAGCGGCCGGACAATGGTACAACTTCCGGCTGTCCCCCACGAGGGGTAGCATCCTTGTCATCCACGCGTACGTCATGTGGTTGAGGTCAAAGGAGCCCGGGTATTGTTGGTAATCGGTGATATACATGGCCGCTCCGATGCCAAGCTGCCGGAGGTTTATCAAACATTGCGTTTGCTTGGCTTTGTCCTTGGCTTTCGCCAGGGCAGGCAGCAACAGGGCTGCCAAAATGGCGATAATAGCGATGACGACTAATAACTCGATCAAAGTGAAGGCCACCCGAGGGGAAGCGGCGTCTCGTGGACAGCAACGGTGACGGGCCATTGTCATGGGGCTTAGTTGTTCCGGTTTTGCAGTGTAATCTCTCCTCGAGGCATCCTTAAGGACTGTGCAATCTGTAGAATTTCGCACCGGCAGCGATGGTGTCCATCACAACCTTCATGTCGCCTTGCGTGGTTACTGCCAGACCGGCATCGCCCCAGCCACCATCAAGCCCCGTGCTGGACTGGAGTACATAGCTGCTAGTCCCAGCCGGCCAATAGAGGAAGATGATATTGTCGGCTCCTCGTTGAAGGCCAAGGGCTAGTGGGACCAAGCTTACCTCATCTACGTTAATCGAATGCACCGTGTCGTTTGTTTTGTACGAGTTGTAGATCCCCAAACGTGTGATCGGCCCAGTCGCCGTGAACTGGAAAACAACCTGCTGCCAGCCGCCGTTTGTGTCGCTGCCGACGACGAAACTGTTGTCGGCAACTCCAGAAGCGTACGCCGTTGTTGTGGGAGAGGCGTTCACATCGTCGGGAAGGCTGTAGCTGTAGGTTTCATCCCCAGGCGCGCCGATTAGCACATCAAAATGGGAAGTACCATTGGCCGCGCCGAAATTCTCCACATACAGGCTCACGTTGTACGAAGCTCCGGCGGTCGTTGTCATGTCTTGGTACTCGCCACCCGAATTGGCACCACTACCCGCATGCAACCCCCAGCCTCCGCTGTGGGCAGCACCGCTGTAGGTTCCGAACGAGTTAAAGTCCTTCGTCCAGCCCGTGGGCGTCCCACCGTTGCCACCGGGATCTTCAAAGCCCCCGTTGATGACCACGTCTTGCCCCGAAACTCGATCGACTGCCGCAAGTGCGGCGGCAGCACATATCGGTATGGCGAATCTGTGCCATATCGCCACGGAGAGACGGGAGGGAGCCGCCGACGTCAGCTTCATGTTTTCGATCTTCATAGGTTCATTGGGGTTGTTGTGTAGAGAAGTGTTCATATAGTTAGTTGCTTGAACTTCTCGTTGTTTACGGCGTAAATATGTTCTGTGTGCGTTGGTCATGCAAGCATAGTAGCACAAGCACGGTTCAAGGTCATGTCACCTGATGAGGCGACAGGATCGGGGCGTAGCTTCGAGATTAGCCTTGAGCGTGCGGTGATTGCACCGGTATTCTGCGAGCGTGCTCCGATATGGGCGCATCTCAGTTTCTTGCCAGGCTGTTTCCAGCCCGGCAGGGCGACCGAGAATAGCCCAGCGTTTCAACGCTGGGCCGGGGGGCGCAGCAGGAGTTCAGTCCCGGCAGGGACGACAGAAAGATGCTGACCCAACTCAGACATACTGTCGGCCCGGTCGGGACTTGTCGCCCAGTAGACCCGCTGTTCCCAGCGTTGAAACGCTGGGCTATTCTCTTTCGCCCTGCCGGGCTGAAACCGGCGCATGCCAAACTTGGTCTGCGCCCCGCCCGCCAACGGCCTCACCCCCACCCGTAGCGGCGTCTCGGCAGAGCGCCGCCAACTTCTCCCCCGCACCGCCCCGAACCACCGGCGCTCGCCAGAACGCCGCCAGCATTCCTGCCTCGGCCCGGAGCGCGGACATTCCTGTCCGCTTTCCCTGGCCGCACGCCCCCCAAGCGGACAAGAATGTCCGCGCTCCAGTAAAAGTGAAAATTGCGGTTTGACACCACTTTCGATCTCTGCCAACCATGCCCCAACACCACATTATGAAACACAACTTACTCCGCACGACTCTGTTCGCCGCCAGCCTCAGCCTTGCGCCGCTGGCCTTTGCTGAAAGCACCGCCTTCACCTGGCAAGGCCGCCTCAGCGACACTGGCCAGCCCGCCGACGGCCTCTATGATTTACGTTTCACGCTTCACGATTCACTCGATGGCGGCTTGGCGCTGGGGACCAACACCTTCCCCGGCACCGACCTCTCCAACGGCCTCTACACCGCCACTCTGGACTTCGGCGCGGACGCCTTCAACGGTGACGCGCGCTGGCTGGAACTCGCCCTGCGCACCAACGGCGCGGCGGCCTACACCACGCTGGCGCCGCGCCAGGCGGTCACGCCCACGCCCTACGCCATCCGCGCGGCCAACGCCGGCAGCGTCAGCGGCACCATCCCGGACGCCCAGCTTTCCGCCAACGTCGCCCGGCTCAACGCCACCAACGCCTTCACCGGCCCGGTGACCGCGCCCCAGTTCCTCGGCGGCGGCTCCGGCCTGAGCGGCGTGGCTCCCGCCTCCGGCTCGACTAACTATGTTGCCAAAGCCGGAGATACTATGACTGGGAGTCTCCGGTTAGACCTCGCGCGCCCGATGTTGATGCTGAATGAAACAACGCTACCGCAGTGGTGGAACATGGAAGTCACGCATGAAGTGGCTACCTCCGGCGACTTCGCGCTCCGGGAAGACAGTCTCACAGGCGACATCAGGATGCTCGTCCAGAAAGACACCGGCAATGTTGGCATCGGCACGACCGCGCCATCGGCTCCATTGGACGTTGCCGGCAAGGGGCGGTTCCACTCCCTTGCGATGGTAGGCAATGACAGTTTCGGCGTGCATTACGAGGATTGGCCGGTCTCATCCATAGGAATCCGCCGTTCGGACCAAGACTTGAACAGAGTAACGGTGGCCAGCTTCGGATTTCGTAACGATCCGGATTGGCTCACGGATGATTCAGTTGCCAACATTCGTCTCTATGATCCTGCACAGGCTCCCAATGCTGCGACGAGTTCAAGCACCACTCAGCTCCGAATCGCTTCGCCCGGCCCTTTGGTGCTTCAGCCAAGCTCAGGCAACGTCGGCATCGGCACGGCGGACCCTCAAGCCGTGTTGGATGTGGTTGGAGCTAACCCACTATTGGGCCCGGTTCTGAAGCTTTCGACAACGGATCCGTCCCCTCCTGACGCAGCATTCGTCAGCCTCGTCCGCGCGGATAATCTTGCCAATCCAACTGCTGCCAGAGCTTTGTTGTACTTGAAAGACCACGCAAACAACTACCCTCTCGAAATAGAAAACCAAGCTGGAGCCACACTGTTCGCAGTCAACGGCAACGGCAACGTCGGCATCGGCACGGCCAGTCCCTCCAAAGCGCTGGAAGTCCAAAAGGAAGTGCTAATCGTCGGCAACGACGCGGGTGGCACAGAGTACTCGGACTGGCCAATCCCTTCTCTGTCAATCAGGCGATCAGACAATTACGCGCTGAACGGTGTGACGATGATGAGCTTCGGCTATCGGAGTGACCCGAATCTCATCACAGATGACTCTGTCGCCAACATCAGGCTCGTTGACCCTTCGCAGGCTCCGAATGCGGCTACCAGCGCGAGCACGACCCAGTTGAGAATTGCCTCCCCTGGATCAATCGTGCTCCAGCCAACCTCCGGCAACGTCGGCATCGGCACGGCCAGCCCGACCGCCAAGCTAGAAGTCGCGGGCAGTTTCAAAGTCAGTGGCGCCGGCAACTCGATTACCACGCCCATTTTGAGCATCACCGGCGGTTCGGACGTGGCGGAGCCGTTCGCCATGTCGGGTGGGGAAATCCCGCCCGGCGCCGTGGTGGTCATAGACGCCGCGCATCCGGGCCAGTTGAAACTCAGCGGGGAGGCGTATGACAAACGCGTGGCGGGCATCGTCAGCGGCGCAGGCGGCGTGAACCCCGGCCTGACGCTGAGCCAGCGGGAGTTGGTGGCCGGCGGGCAGAACGTGGCCCTCACCGGCCGCGTCTATGCCCTGGCCGACGCCGCCAACGGCCCCATCGAACCCGGCGACCTGCTCACCACCTCCGCCGTCCCCGGCCACGCCATGAAGGTGACGGACCACACCATCGCCCAAGGCGCCATCCTCGGCAAAGCCATGAGCCGCCTGGAATCCGGCCGCGGCCTCGTGCTGGTGCTGGTGACGCTGCAATGAAGGCAGAAGGAAGAATGCAGAATGAAGAAACCTGGAAAGAGGGAAAGACATGAACGCATTTGAATCACAAGCCAACGTAGCGGCGGTCTGGCGACCGCCGGTGCTTTTGGACTGCGGCGGCAGAGCGCAGCGACGACACCGCTTTGGGGACGCCGAACCGCACAGCCAAAGCGGCGTGGCGCTGCGCCTCCCGCCGCAGTCCAAAGCGCCCGCCAGCGGAGGTAGCGCAGATTTCCAATCTGCTGTATCGCAGGTTTTCCAACCTGCGAGCCGCCACGCTGGAGGTAACGCGCTGAACATAGGCACGCCCTGCCGATTGGAAATCGGCGATACAGCAGGCTGGAAACCTGCGCTACGGGGGCGAGGCGGACGGCTCCTCCTTTTCCTCTGCGCCAGCCTGCTGCTGGCGTTTAGCTGGGAAATGCAGGCGCAAAGTGTAGATTTGCGTGCCACCTTCCGGGCCTTCCAGCCCACAATTCTGTCCCCGGGAAACCACCCGACTGGCTTGCGGTTCGAAATCTACAACGGAAGCTTCACTGCCGTCACGAGTTCGGTTGATGTAGAGATCTACCTATCCAGGAACAACACCTTCGGAGACGCTGACGACACCAGCCTTGGCCAGATGAGCATGGACATCACTCTCCCGTGGGGCCAAATTACCAACGTGGTTCTGGATGCCTATTACGCATCCGACGCCGCGTTGCTGGCGGACTTCACCGTCCCGTCGGACGCCTGTGGCTATTACACGAACCTCTACCTCAAAGTCACGTTCCCGCAAGGTTCGAGCTACACCGATCCTGATCTGAACAACAACGTCTCTGGTCTCGGCTATATGAGCCACGTTATCAATCAAACCGGCCCAGCCCCAACCGTTGAGTCCATCGCCCGCCTCTCCCCAACCGACAGTACTACTGACGCAAGCTCCGTGACTTGGCAGGTCACCTTCTCGGATTCGGTGACGGGTGTCGATTCCAGTGACTTCACCATCACCCGGCTAAGCGGGTCCATCAGTGGTTTCAGCATCACGGGGATACAGTCTCCTTCCGCCAATGTCGCCAACGTAATCGCAAACACAGGAGCCGGAAGCGGCGAGTTGAGTTTGAATGTGCCAAGCAATCCTTCTATCTACAGTGTGTGCGAAGTGAGAATGACTGCGGGATTTACCGGTGGTGAAACCTACACCTTGCAAAGGACTAGCCCGCTGCAGGTCATTGTCCCCGTTCAGACAAATGGTCCGGTGCCGAGCGTAGATGTCATGTTTTCCGGGCCGATCAACCCCAATACCTTCACGTACGCCGACGTGGGCCTCTCCCACGCCGCCACGAATGTCTCGCTCAACAGTTCGGTCACCACGAGTCTCGTATCCGACAATACTTACCGCATCAACGGGCTTGCGGCTTTCACGGGGGCGCGAGGCAGCTACGTGCTCACAGTCAACGGTAGTGGTATCACAGGCCCATCTGGAAACGCGGGAAGCGGCATGGCTTCCGGTTCTTGGGGTAATACGCCACTGACCATCACAAGTGTTATTGTTCCAGTTCAACCAAGCGGTCCCGTGTCCAGCGTTGACGTCGTGTTTCTTGGACCGATTGATCCAACCACATTCACCTATCAGGACGTCACTCTGACGCGCAACGGAAGCCCTGTATCGCTCGACGTAACTGTCAACATAACTCACCTCGCCGGGAACACCTACCGTATCGGCGGTCTCACAGGCTTTACAGGAACGGCGGGTACGTACGTAATCACTGTGGATGCGAGCAGAATTACAGACGCCTTGGGCAACGCCGGTTCTGGCTCAAACTCCGGTAGTTGGAACAATGTTCCCCTTACGGTCAAAAGCGTGTCGCTCGCCACTCAGGCGAACGGAATCGTGTCTAGCCTCGATGTGGTGTTTTCAGTTGCCATTGATCCTGCAACGTTCACCTACCAAGACCTAACGCTCACGCGGGATGGTGCTCCTGTCGCTCTCGCCGCGACCGTCACCACAGCCTTCGTTTCTGGGAACACTTACCGCATCAGCGGGTTTGTACCATTCGCCACAGTGCCAGGCATCTACGTGCTCACCGTCAACGCGAGCAGCATTACGGACACCTCCGTCAACCCAGGGGTGGGCACTGGCTCGACCTCGTGGAACAACGCTCGCTTCACAGTTGCGTTTACTGTTTTGACTCCTTCCGGCGCAACTGGTGCCGTAGCGACAGCCGTTTCGGGTATGCGTCAATCAGGCTACGTCTATATTGCCGGAAAGACGCACGCTGCTCTATGGTCTGGCTCCGCGGGGTCATTTGTGGACTTGAATCCACCAGGAAGTTTAGGTTCGTACGCCTTTGGAATATGTGGCAATCAGCAAGTGGGGTACGTATACGGCGGAGGCGCACATGCTGCGTTGTGGTCGGGAACCGCTGGCTCGTTTGTTGATTTGCATCCCGCTTCCTTGCCGTGGTATGCGCAGTCGCAGGCGTTCGCCACTACCGGGTCGAGGCAGGGAGGGATCGGTGGCCCCAGCTACAATGTCGCTGCGGTGTGGTCGGGTACCTCCAGCTCGTACGCAGAACTGCATTCTACCAGTGCGTCCTATGTTTACGGCATGGCTGGTTCTGAGCAAGTGGGCTGTGTGTACCCGGGGCCTCACGCAGCTCTGTGGTCAGGTGCCTCCGCCTCCTTGGTAGAATTGCACCCGTCTTCGGCGAACTCGTCGTCCGCGTTCGGCACCACAGGCTTGAATCAGGTCGGAGTTGTTGATTCCCATGCCGCACTTTGGTCCGGAACGGCAGGCTCGTTTATTGACTTGAATCCAGCGGGTGCAACAGACTCCAAAGCCTATGCCGTCAGCGGGTCGCATCAAGCCGGCTACGTCTGGATAGGGAGTGGTCAGCACGCGGCTATTTGGTCCGGCACAGCGATTTCCTTTGTAGATTTGCACAGCGTCTTAGGGGCGAACTACTCCCGGTCATGCGCAAAGGGGATCTGGTCCGAAGGCAGAACGACGTACGTTGCGGGCTTTGCCGATTCTGACGCGGTGCTGTGGACCATTCGCGATATGCACGTCTATGTTAACCACAGCTACGCAGGGACAAGTTCGGACGGCTCCCTGCAAACCCCCTTCAAAACGGTCACGGCTGGATACCAATCTGTGCAGACCAACGGCCTGATCACAGTATTTAGCGGCAACTACAACGAGTCGGTGCATATGGACAAACCGCTTGTGCTTTCAGCAACCAACGGCACGGTGAACATCATCGGCTTACCGTAGAAAGGAAGGAACATGAAAACTCCGAAGTGCGAAGGCCGAAATTACTATGAGGACACCGAGGTTTATATCAATAGTGGGTTGGCCGCGAGGCTGGCCGGCTACAACGCGGCCTATGATGTGATTGAACTGGAGCCGGCAGCCTGCGCCTTGTTGAAGCCGGGCAGGAACACTGTCGCCCTGCATTGCCGCCAGACAGTGGGCGGACAATACATTGACTTGGGCATCCAAGGTATGGCGGCGACAAAGACCAATGCCTCATCCCCGTGATGCAACTGCGGACCCACTTAGGCGCACCAGTCGGCGAACGTGGCCGCGCTGTGATCAAGCGTTTGCCGGCACCATGAATCAACAATACCGACCTCACAGAACCTCACTTTCCAGTCTGCGGACACTGTTTGGCTGCGGCCTCTGCCAATTGCTCCAGCCAGAATACAGGACGAGCTTTGGCCTGTTGAAGCGTGGTTAGATCGGTCAACGCATAAGTATGCACGAAAGCGCGTTTTACTTTGGCACCTGCGCCGATCACGCCCGCCAGACCAAGGCAGGGTATCTTTAATCGGCGGCAGCGCGCCGCCAGTTGACCAACTCCCTTGCCCATCAAAGTAGAGTCGTCCATCGTCCCTTCACCGGTAAGCACCAGAGCGGCGTCCTTCAGTTGACGATCAAGTGCCGCATAGCGGGCGAATAGGTCAAACCCAGGCTCCAATCGGGCACCTAGAAATGCCAGCAATCCAAACCCCAGACCGCCCGCTGCGCCAGCACCGGGTTGGCGCGCAATATCCCTGCCGGAATCTTCCCTTACAACTTGAGCTAACCGGCGAAGGCAATGTTCACTTGACTCGACGTCTTCGAGCCGGATCCCTTTCTGCGGGCCATAGACCCGAGTTGCGCCACGCGGACCAAGCAAGGGATTGCCTACATCCACTGCCACCAGCGTTTCATCGAACCAGTGGCAGCGCCTGGGTCGCCGGATGCGGACAAGCCTGCTTAGATCCGTCCAACTCTCAAGCGAATGATCCGCGCTATCCAAGAACTCCCAGCCCAGTCCCCGTGCCAAACCAAATCCGCCGTCGTTCGTCGCGCTCCCACCAATGCCAATCAAACAGCGGCGGGCGCCTTTCGCGGACGCCGCCCGCACCACGGCCGCCAGGCCAAGAGTATCCAGTTCAAACGGGTGAAACCGGCCCGGCGGCAGCATCGCGAGACCGATGACACCAGCCGATTCAATTATGGCTGTGCTTGTGCTTGGTTCCCACCACCAGCGGGCACGGTGCGGGCGATGGGCCGCATCCACCGTTCTAGTGGTTTGAACCTTGGCCCCCACCAAGGCACTAATGACTTCCCCAAAACCATCACCGCCATCACTCATGGGGAGTAGGTGGACAGAATCCTGTGCGCGCGCTTTGCGCCACCCGGTCGCGATGGCTTCGGCGGCAGCTCTGGCAGTGAGTGTGCCTTTGAATTTGTCTGGTACGATCAAGATTTTGAGTGACATATCTCAAGCCAATGTCTGCAAAGCTAAGAGCGTGTATGAAAACGCCGGGCGTGGTAGGGCGAGGCTCCTGCCGAGCCGTCCGGTAGGAACATTGCCGTTGTCGCTGAGGCTCGGCAGGAGCCTCGCCCTACCACGCCCGGCGTTTTCATACACGCTCTAAGTTCAGAAATCGCGATAACATTCTCCGTCCGAAAAATTGCCAGAGCGAGAGTTGGCCGCTCGACCGTTCAGAAGACGGTTGCGTAAAACGACTCACACAATCCGGCTGCTTAGTTCTCCCTTCATAGCGAGTTGGCTTTCAAGTAGGGAATCGTCAGCGGCCCTTGCGGTAACACCGCGACCCGCGCCTGACCACCGAGTTCGCCCAACGTTTGCGCGACAGTAACAGCAATGTCGCGGCACGGCGTCAGGTGCGCGGCACGGATGATTTCATCCGGCAGAGAGCTGTGAACTAACACCTTGGCCCGGCGCTGGATCAGCGCCTGAATCTGCGCCTGCCATTGCTCCGGCCGCACAATGCCCGGCGTGGCCAGCAACGCCAGGACTTCCTCCGGGCTGGACACACTCCGCAGCAGCTTGTCCATCGGACTGTTGGCCGGCAGGCCTTCCCGGCATTCTGCGGCTAAGATCAACGTCCCGCCTGGCTTCAGAATCCGCGCTCCGGTGCTCATACCCTTAACGCCTTGATATAGGTTCAAGTCCAGCGGATAGCCACTGTTCGTAGTCACAACTATGTCGAACAGTTCGGTCACCGGCTGCATAGCGACGCGACGGACGAACTCAATGCCCACCTTGTGTGCGGCTAGAAGATCGCCCGCAAAGATTCCAGTGATCTGTCGCTCGTCATTGAGCGCCACGTTCAATAAGAAGCTCGGTCCGGCGCGCAACGCAATGTCGCGCATCTCCTCCCAGATAGGATTGCCCTCGGTGACGCCGAACACGGCGTTGGCGTCACCGATGTTACGAGCGCCGTGATTGCTCATCACAGTCTTCAAGTGCGCCACCCCCGGCATGATGCCCTTGGGTCCACCGCTGAACCCGGCGAAGAAATGCGGCTCAATGAAACCGGTAATGATTCGCACGTCGGCCTCGACCAGATGGCGGTTGAGCAATGCCGGGGTGCCGTCGCGCGTGACTCCCACCTGGATATGCGCGTCCTGATTCTCCGGTTCGTGGTTCAGCACGCGATAGTTTTCCACGACTGCTGGCGTGAGCATTTTCTCTAGCTCGGCGTGCGTGTTAGGGCGATGCGTTCCGAGGCCATTCAGCAACGTGATTTGCTCACATGGGACCATCCCGGATAAGTATCCTAGTAACCACGGCAGGAGCCGGTGGTTCGGGGTCGCGCGGGTGAGATCGGTGAATACGATGGTGATGCGGTCAACCCGCTTGAGGAGTTGCCGCAGGGGAGGCGTGCCGATGGGATTTTCCAGCGCAGCCAGCACCGCGGCCCGCTCGTCGGGCAACCCGACGATGGGCGTCGGCTCAATGACAGTTGTCCGTTCGGTGGGTAACTCGACTTCGAGTTGGCCCTCACCATAGGCTAGTTTGACTTTCATATATGTCCCAACAGGACTTGGCAGTTTATCACTTCGATCGCCTCCAAATCAAGCTACGGCGGATTCCGCCACTTTTTGTTCCCGAGCATCTGAGAGCGTGTATGAAAACGCCTGGCGCGGTAGGGCGAGGCTCCTGCCCAGCCTCAACGACAGCGGCAATTCGATCTAGCCGAAAGGCTCGGCAGGAGCCTCGCCCTACCGCTGAGCGACTTTTCAAACACGCTCTGAGGTTTTCCATCACCACGTTTGTCACTGTGCGCCGCTGCGCGGCGGCGCGGGGGCGGCGACCTTCCACCGCGGTGCGTTTCAGCCCGGCAGGGCGAAAGAGAATAGCCCAGCGTTTCAACGCTGGGAAGCGAGGTTCGGATCGCACCGAGTCCCGTCAGGGACGACAGATAAGCCACGCGTAGGCGGAAAACTTCTGCCGTCCCTGACGGGACTCGATGCGGTGGTGCCTCCAGACCCAGCGTTGAAACGCTGGGCTATTGTCTCTCGTCCCTCCGGGACTTTCTGGGCAAGGCGCTGCACACTGAAGAACAGTTTGAAAGCGTGGGTTTGCTACCCTTTCAGCCCGGTTGCTAACCCAGTCTCATTGCTTCGTGCCGGGCAAACGGTCTGCCGGAGCCGGTTCGACGGCGGGCACTTTCGCCAGAATGGCGTCAATGTCCACCTTGCGGCCCCGCTCGGTGCGTTCGCCCAAGTATCGTTCCGTGTCCAGTGCCGCCAGCTTTTCAGCCACGGCGCTGCTGACGAATTGATCTACCGACACGCCTTCCTGTGAGGCCAGGCGCTTGGCGTTTTCGCAAACTGAATTGGGAAGTTGAATGGTAAGTGTGCTCATGGTGGTAACAGGTTGATCAGTTCATTTGGGGTGAGGATCCGGACGCCGAGCGAGTCGGTGCCCGCGAAATCCCGGACATTGAAAGTGACGAGGCAATCCGCACTGGCGGCAACGGCTGCTTCGAGGACCAGGTCGTCTTTGGCATCCCGCAAAAACGGCCGCCACAGGAAATGAACCGTGTGGCAGGCGGAGACCGACACCCACCAGTCCAAGAAGCTGGAGATGTCCGCGGGCTGCAAATTCGGCAAGTAGCCCGGACGCCGGAGCACATCTTCATACTCGAACACCAGCGGCGCGGTGACCGCCGGGCGAAGCTGGCCTTTGCGAACGGCTTGAATCAGCCCAAACGAAGCGCCTAGGGATGACCTCAGCCCTGAATAAACAACATTGGTGTCGAAAACAGCGACCACGCTTGGAATATGGACAATTCGGGCCGTACATCAAGCAATGGAATATTCGACACACGGGCCGAGCAAGTCCGGGCTGTATTTCAGGAGGCAGCGGTGGGGCTGGGTTCAGGGCGGGCTTGCCAAAGGGGGCGGGCGAGAACAGGATTGGTGCCGGCGGGGCCAGGGCGAACCGGGGCCACTGCGCAGGGCGGCGTAGCGGCGAACTGGTGTTCGCCGCAAACTTCTCCTCCAGCGTCCTGCGGATAGTAGAGGTTGGGGAAGGGAAGAAGATGGCGGCGAATACCAATTCGCCGCTACGACCAAAGGGCGGGCTTGCCAGGAACAGGACTTGTTCCGGCGGGACCAGGGCGAACCGGAGCCACTGCGCGGGGCGGCGTAGCGGCGAACTGGCGTTCGCCGCAAACTTCTCCTCCAGCGTCCTGCGGATAGTAGAGGTTGGGGAAGGGAAGAAGATGGCGGCGAATACCAATTCGCCGCTACGACTAAAGGGCG
>CAINDV010001108.1 GCA_903847485.1 uncultured Verrucomicrobiota bacterium | reverse complement strand
TCCAGCCGGTCAGGTTGCGCGTTCGACCACAGGTCCGGTTTTTTCCACTAGGCAAACTGCAAACTGACCGGCTGGAAGCCGGTCCCACTGCTCGAAGGCATTTCCACTTCGGAATTCGGGTTTAACAGGGCTACCGACAGTTAGGTTGCGGCTTGGCCGCGCGACTCTGGCTGGCCACCCGGCTGCGTTTTCAGGCGGCAGATTCGAGCCGGAGGGCGTGCAAAGCGTCATGAAAATCTTCCGGCCAAGGGGCTTCAAAGACCATTTCCAGACTGGTATGCGGATGAGTGAAGGTCAGTTGCGAGGCGTGCAGCATTTGCCGCCCGGCGGCGTAGCGGGTGAGTTCCTTGAGCCGGGCATTCTGGCGCTGGCCGTAGGTGAGATCGCCCGCCACTGGGAAGCCCAGGTATTGGAAATGAACCCGAATCTGGTGGGTGCGTCCGGTGTGGATGCGCGCCTCGACCAGCGTCGCTTCGCGCAACCGTTGCAGCACTCGGTAGCTGGTGTGCGCGGCCCGCCCGTCGCCGTCATCCGCCGCCGCCATGCGCTTGCGATGGGAGGCGTGCCGGGCAATGGCAGCGCGGATTTCGCCAGCCTCGCTGGGGATAACCCCGCAAACGACGGCATGGTAAATCTTGCCCACCCTTCGACTGGCGAATTGGGCGGAGAGCGCGAGGTGGGCGGCGTCGTTCTTGGCCACGACGAGACAGCCGCTGGTGTCCTTGTCGAGCCGGTGGACAATGCCAGGCCGGGCCACGCCACCGATCCCGCTGAGTTGACCGGCGCAGTGATGCAGGAGGGCGTTGACGAGGGTGTTAAGTTCGTGACCGGAAGCGGGATGGACGACGAGATCCGGAGGCTTGTTGAGCACGAGAAGATGCTTGTCCTCAAACAGAACGTTCAAATCGGTCTTCCAAGGCGGCGGCGTGGCAGGCCGGGCCTCGGGCCAGTGAACGTTGACGGTTTCGCCGGCGCGGGGATGGTGGGTGGGCTTGACCGGTTGGCCGTTGACCGTGATGTGGCCTTCTTCGATGAGCCTCTGGATGGCACCGCGTGAGACGGCGGGGAAATGTCCGCGCAGAAAAACATCGAGCCGTTCGTTCGGGAGGGATTGTTCGATCAGAACTTGGACAGTGCGCAGATCACTCATGGACGGATTGGCGGTTCATGTCCGGCGGGGTGCCGGCTTGCTTCAGCCGTCGGCAGCGGTGTCGGCGGGATGCTTCGTGCCTTCCGTGCGCCAGGTGTTGTAGAAGATTAATGACACCCCGATGCAGATGGCGCTGTCGGCGATGTTAAAGGCGGGGAAGCCGATTTCCGCGCCTCCGGCCCGATCAATGTAGAAATACAGGAAGTCAATGACATGTCCGACCCGGACGCGGTCAATGAGGTTTCCGAGGATGCCACCGAACAGGAGCCCAAAGGATATCTGTCCCAGCGGCGAACGGGCGTCGAAATGATGCCGGGCGAAGTAGAGGCCCACCAGGGCCAGCGCGGCCACGAGGGTGAGCCAACGGTTGTTGCCGGTGAAGAAGCTGAAGGCGGAGCCGGTATTGCCCCAGTGGACAAGCTTGAAGAAGCCCGGCACGATGATCTTCTCCATCTGAAAGTGGAGGAACCGGGTGACGACGAGCTTGGTGATCTGGTCGGCGACGAGCACACCACAGGCCAAGGCCGCCACGCGGCCTTTGGGCGTTTGCAGAATTTCGCGCCAGCTATTCACAGCGAAGACGTCTGCTGATTTAGCGATTTGTCGGTCGAAAGACAATGCCTTTCCCGGCACGACCGGGAAGACGATTTGACTCAAAAAGAATGTTACCGAAGGCGGGGTATGGGGGGACTGGGTCGGCCCCTGTAAGCTCAAAAGGGGTGTTACCCAAACATGAACCCCCACATGAGTGAAATAACACGACAAGAAGTACTGGCCCAAAAGCGTCAGCGCTAGGCCACGGCTAGCCGGCCCCACAAGGCCAAAATCATCACCGAACTGGTCGAGCTGTTCGGCTATCACCGCAAGGCGGCCATCCGCGCCCTGCAGCCCAGGACGGCGGTCGCCGCACCCTTCGTGCGCGGCCGGCCCAAGGAGTATTCTGCGGCCCAACTGCTGCCGCCGCTCAAGGTCATCTGGCTGGCCGCCCTCCAACCCTGCGGCGAGCGCCTCAAGGCCTGCCTGCCCGACTGGCTGCCAGCTTACGAATCCGATCATCGCCGCCTCGACGCCGACGTGCGCCAGGCGCTGCTGACGGCCAGTCGCGCCACGCTGGACCGGCTGTTGATCCCGGCGCGCGTGGCTCATCGGCGGCGCACCGCTACCCGGCCCGGCAGCCTGCTGCGCGCCGTGATTCCCATCCGCACCGCGTGGCCCGAAAACGCTCCCGGTTACCTGGAAATGGACACCGTGGCGCGGTGCAGCGGCGCACTCGACGATCGGCATGGCTGGAGGTTCGACGCGGTGGACGTCCACACCACCTGGAGCGTGCTGCGTGG
>CAINDV010001107.1 GCA_903847485.1 uncultured Verrucomicrobiota bacterium | reverse complement strand
GGCGACATGCCGAGATACTTTGACTGGAAGGTGAACGAGAGCTGCAGCCGCGGGTCTTTGAAGTAGCCCGCCAACTCCGCGTGCAGGGACTTCCAAGGCTTGAGGAACGGCAGCACCATCAGCAGGCGCATGCTGATCAAGCTCGACCATCCCGGGAAAGGCATTTGGAGGCATGGCGCGAATTTCTCCAGCTTCACGCGGTTGTAGTCCATGAACCGCCGGAAACCTTGTGCGTCCGCCGGCGACAGCTTCGCGATTTCCGCCACCATGCGTTCGAGGTCTGGCGTGGCATTTAACTCGCCGCCCGCGCCGAAGGTGATGCGGTATTGCGGGTCGAGCTTCGTCATGGGCACTTCCCGGTAAAGGTCACGCCCGACTTCCTGAAAAATCTCCTGGAGGATTTTGGGGTAGAGGAAGAACGTAGGGCCGAGGTCGAACTTGTAGCCGTCCGCCTCAATCAGCGACGTGCGCCCGCCCACACGCGGCTGCTTTTCCAGCACGGTGACATCCGCCCCAGCCTTCGCGAGCAACATGGCTGACGCCAGGCCGCCCGGACCTGCCCCGATGATGATGATGCGCCGCGACATGGTTTATGGATAAGCGATATAGGCGATGGGAGCAAGGCTAGTTGCCCAGCAGAAGGCGCATTGCCCTCTTAAGTGCCGCAATCGAGAGCTTCTGTGGCGGGTAGCGGAATGGCGTGTCCAACCAGGTCGCGCGCCGCAAAACCGATCGCTGATGCGAGAACGCCTCAAAGCCCGCTCGTCCGTGGTACGCGCCCATTCCGCTCGCGCCCAACCCGCCGAAGGGCAGTCCCGTGCCAATCATGTGCGACACGACATCGTTCACGCAGGCTCCTCCGGACCGCGCCTTCGCCAACACGCGGGCCTCGGTCGCGCGCTCGCGAGTGAACATATACAACGCCAGCGGCGTGGGACGGTCGCGCAGCATGGCGAGCGCCTCGTCGAGTCTGTCAAACTCCAGCACCGGCAGGATCGGCCCGAAAATTTCCTCCTGCATCACCGCAGCGTCTGGTGACACACCGGCCAGAATCGTTGGCGCGATGAACAAGTTCTTGGCGTCATGCCGGCCGCCGTGGACGGCTTCCCCTTCACGCAGGTAATTCACGAGCCGCTCAAAGTGCGCCTGGTTGACGATGCGCCCGTAATCCTCGCACTGGGCCGGATCGTCGCCGTAGAATTCGTGCAACGCCATTTTCATCGCCGCCACGAAAGATTCGCGAGCCTCCCGCGCGACTAGGACGAAATCAGGCGCAACGCAGGTCTGCCCGGCATTCATGAACTTTCCCCACGCGATGCGCCGAGCGGCCAGCGCGATGGCTGCATCCGCGCACACGATAGCCGGACACTTGCCGCCGAGTTCGAGCGTGACCGGCGTCAGGTGTTTTGCCGCCGCCGCCATCACCAGCCGTCCGACACGCGTGCTGCCAGTGAAGAAGATTTTGTCGAACCGCTCGCCCAGCAGCGCCGCCGCCACGTCCGCTCCACCGTTCACGACTGTCACAAGCTGCTCCTCGAAGCAGTCGCGGACCAATTCAGCGGTGGCTTTTGCGGTGCGTGGCGCAAGTTCGGACGGCTTCAGCACGACACAG
>CAINDV010001106.1 GCA_903847485.1 uncultured Verrucomicrobiota bacterium | reverse complement strand
GACCGCGCAACTGGACAGGCAGGATGCCTGTCCCACTACTCTTCGCCGCCTGTCTATTTCGGAGTTCGGGTTTAACTGAGTGTAGCGCTTCGCTCATGGTTCGCTTCGGATTCATGGATGTGTAACTCCTCAAAGAGATGTGTGATTTCCTCCGTCGCCGCAGCCCCGCGCAGCCCCAGGCACCAGACCAGGGTTCCCTGCCCGGCGGCATCGGCTTTCTGATCTGTCAGCGGGACGAGGATTGGGTGGTGCTCGTTGGCGGCGTGGGCGTCACCGCCCTCGCCAAGGTGCAACTGGATACATGGACACATCTGGTCGTGGTGCAGGAAGTCGGGCGGGCCGCCGCTTATGTGAATGGAGTCAAGGCCGCCGACCTGCCACACCTCGGGAACGCCGCGCCCAATTTCGCCCTCGGCGCCACGGCACCCGGCAAGGAGGCGTTTCAAGGCTGGGTCGCTGAAGCGCGTGTGGCGACGTTCGCCCCAGGCAAGTTTGATCCCGCTGCGGACTTCCTGCTGGACACGACCCAACTCCGCCAGGCGAAGGCCGAGGCGGAGGCAGGACGTGCGCAGTTGATCGTGTCGCTGACCAAGCCCCGGGCCGGCGTGATAGTAATGGCCACGCTTGACGAACCGGCCGCGGCCACTGACTGGCTCATCATGCCGCCGACCAACAAAGTCACACTGCAGGTTCAGCCCGCTGTCGACCAGCAAACCGCACAGTTTCGGCTGGCGAACGGCCTGGTTAGCCGCACGTTCCTTGTTAGTGCCAATCTGGCCTGCATCGGCCTGCGGCGCTCCGACAAGGACGCGGAGTTCGTCCGCGTGGTGAAGCCAGAGGTGCGCTTCAAAGTGAATGGCAATGGGTGGGTTGAGGTTGGCGGCATGACCGGCGCACCGGAGCAGGCTTATCTCGTCGAGGACTGGATTCGGAAGCTGGACACGAAGCCTGACCCATTTCACTTCACCGGTTTCACCACGAGTCAGCCAGTGACACCTTACCCTTGGCAGCCCAAGTTCAGCGCCCCGCCAATGCCCTGGCCTCCGAAGGGGTAGCGCGTGACTTTCCACTTCGCCCCGCCAACGGGCGCGGCGGAGCCGCTGGCGGGCCTATCAGTGGACGTTCACTACGAGGTGTATAAAGGGCTGCCGGTGGTGATGAAGACCTTCACGCTGCACAATGGCACGGGTGGCGAAATCATCATGGACGAGTTCAACGGTGAGGTGCTGGCGGTGCTCCAGGACAAGCAACCGTTGCTGCACGTTGAGAGTGACTACTCGGTCGGCGCGGCGAACTTTCATTAGTCGGGAAGCTCGCTGCTGCACTTCGCCCGGCAGCCTAGCCGCGACCACCTGCCTTATTACTATGGCGGCGGCACTACCCGGTGGGAGGTGGACTCCGAGTATAACTCCTGGGCCACGCTCAATCCGGCGGAAGACCTCTTTCTGGCGGACCCGCACCATTGCCTGCTTGTAAGCAGCCCCCCGGTCGGGCCAGCGCTGGCAGTGAAGGCGGGCGAGGATTTCAACGTCTTTCGTCTGTTCAAGATTCTCAACGACACGACCGGGAAAGAGCGGCGCTTCCTCGCCCAGCGCCGCTTCTATCGCCAGCTCGCGCCCCAGGTCAACGAGCACTTACTCGCCATCCACGCGCCAACGCACAACACCGCCACGCCTAAGGCCCTGATGGATCAGGCGTCGGAGTTGGGATGGTAGTATATGCAGATCGAACACCCCGTCGGCATAGCCTATGACAATGTGTCGCCCGCGAACCTCGCGTGGCTTGAGGAGCTTGCTGATTACGGCAAGAGCAAGGGCGTCGGCCTGGCCAGCTATGAGTTGATGATAGCCTCGCGCGGACGCGGCGCGCCGGTGGATTGTATTGGTCCCACCTCCGGCAAGCCAGGCAGTCTCTTCGGCCAGAGTGTGTGCGTAGCCAGTGGGTGGAGTGACGATTGCTTCCCTAAGAGCGTGTATGAAAACGCCTGTCGTGGTAGGGCGAGGCT
>CAINDV010001105.1 GCA_903847485.1 uncultured Verrucomicrobiota bacterium | reverse complement strand
GCTGGATCGTCTATGGCAAGGTGGATGGCTTCCAGTATTTCAGCGCCAAGGAACTCACGGTCGAGCCAGGCGCTTGCTGCACCATCAAGGACCGCGGCGCTTACGGCCTCATCACTGTCCAGGGCCACGGCAAGATGAACAAGCTGACGCTCGACTGCCCGAAGCTCATCCGCTTCCACGAACTCACCGAGGACGAAGTGTTCTGCACCGAGACGGCCGCGCAGGCGGGCGTGGTCTTTGAAAACACTTCGCCGACCGAGCCGCTCGTCGTGCTGCGCTACTTCGGCCCGGAGACCAACCCCGGCGCTCCGGCGGTGGGCGCTTACCGAAGGAACAAGTTCTAACAACAAAGAAACAAAGACGCGAAGAACTGCCTGCCAAGTCTGAGCTTCGTTCCTTTGCGTCTTTGTTGTTCATCCAAAACCATGAAAACTACGACCAACAATTTCCCCAAGCTTCACAACGCCCTCTGGCCCGGCCTCGTCGGCAAAGGCAGCCCCGGCGCGGAGCCGTGCATTGACCTAGACACCATGCTCGACCTCACCGCCAAGGCCGAGGTCAATGGCGTAAAGTTCGATGGCGTGGACCTCTTTCTCTTTGATCCGCACCTCTCGATTGATGCCGACGAAGCCACGCTGGAGCGTCTGGCCGACAAGCTCCGCGCGCTCAAGCTGGAAGCCGGCTCGGTCGTGGCGCCCGTGTGGCCCCCGACCGGAGGCGGCTCCGCGATGGGCAGCGAGGCGGAGCGCGCCAACTTCGTCACGCAGGTGTCCAAGGCCTGCCGCATCGCGGCGCGGTTGCGGGCGCTGGGGGTGCGCTCCAGCGGCGTAGTGCGCATTGATTCAGCCTGCGGGGTGGCCGACTGGGAGAAGGATTCCAAAGGTAACACCAAAAAGATTATCGCCACGTTCAAGGAGGCCGCCAAGGTTGCCAAAGATCACGGCGAGCGCCTGGCCGCCGAAGGCGAAATCTGCTGGGGCGGCATGCACAGTTGGAAATGCATGCTCCAAGTGCTCGAAGGCGTCGGCCAACCCAAGTGGCTCGGGTTCCAGGCCGACATGGCCCACACGCTCCTCTATCTGCTTGGCTTCAACGCGCCCGAACATCGCCTTGTGCCGGCGAAGTTCCACTGGGAACCCGAGGTGTTCCACCAAGCCATGAAGAAGCTCACCAAGGCGCTTCGCCCGTGGATGCTCGACTTCCACGTCGCCCAGAACGATGCAACTGTGAAAGGCTCCGGCATGCACGACAAGACTGGCCGCCACTGTCTGGCCACTGACCCCAACGGCAAGCTGAACATCCCCCGCGATTCCGGCTATTGGTTGCGCGACGACGCCGGCAAGGTGACGAAGAAGATCAAACACGTATGCTGGGACGGCTGCATGTTCCCGAACGAGGTCATGCTCCGCCAGCAGACTTGGAACGATATTCTCGCCGCCATGATCCAAGTGCGAGAGAACCACGGCTGGCGGGTGTAGCCACCAACTAATTCCGGTTCATCCGGGAAGTTAGGAACAAACTTCCCGGATGCCTCCCCCTTTATCCTTCATCCTTTCTATTTGACCGCTCCCCGGCGGGAAACCGCTGTTACCGCCCGTGATTGCCGCCGCACTGATCCAGCCCAACCCGTGGATGATCCTGCCCTTCGCGATCCTCCTCGGAGTGATCGCGCTGGCGCCGTTGTTGGCGCCGAAGTTCTGGCACCACCACTATCCGAAAGTCGCCCTAGCACTCGGCGCGGTGACGCTGACCTATTACCTGTTCGGCCTGCACGCCTATGTGCGCCTCGGCCAAGTTGGCCACGAGTATCTCAGCTTCATCGCGCTGGTCGGCTCGCTGTTCGTCGTGGCGGGCGGCATCCACATCAACGTCAAGGGCGAAGCCACGCCGCTGGCGAACGTCGGCTTCCTGCTGTTCGGCGCGGTCATCTCCAATTTCCTCGGCACTACCGGCGCGTCCATGCTGCTGATCCGCCCGTGGCTGCGGATGAACAAATACCGCGTCACCGCACACCATGTCGTCTTTTTCATCTTCATCGTGTCCAACGTCGGCGGCTGCCTCACACCCATCGGCGATCCGCCACTGTTTCTAGGCTACCTCAAAGGCGTGCCGTTCTGGTGGGTGGCGGAGCACGCCTGGTTGCCGTGGAGCTTCGGCCTGGGCGCGTTGCTGGTCATCTTCTACGTGCTGGACCGGCGCAACTTCCTCCGCGTGCCGGCGACGGTGCGGGCTGAACACGCCGAGCCGGAGCAATGGCGCTTCGAGGGTCTGCACAATTTCCTCTTCATCGGACTCATCATTGCCGCGGTGTTCGTCGACCAACCTATCTTCCTGCGAGAAGGCTTGATGCTCGCCGCCGCGCTCGGTTCGTGGTTCACCACTAAGGCGAACATTCACGAGGCCAACCAATTCAACTTCGCGCCGATCCGCGAGGTGACCATCCTATTCGCCGCCATTTTTGCCACGATGATTCCCGCCTTGGATTGGTTGGAGTTAAACGCGGGCCAGCTCGTGGAGCCGTCGCCAACCGCTTTCTACTGGGGCACCGGCTTACTCTCCAGTTGCCTGGATAACGCACCGACTTACCTGAGCTTCCTCAGTGCGCAGGTCGGCAGCGCGGTGACGCCCGACCAAGTCGCGCAGCTCGTCTCCGACGTGCAGGAGCACGCCACTAACTACGCCACGCTCGCCGCCACTAATGGCGCGCTCTTCCCACAGGTCGTCGAAGTGTTGCAGAAATACCACGCGGCTGACTTCGCCAACGGCACACTCCTGGCCAACCACGCCCAGGTGTCCTTCCTGCTCGCCGACCCGCGTCAGAACCACATCCTACTGGCTATCAGCATGGCGGCGGTCTTCTTCGGTGCCTGCACTTACATCGGCAATGGCCCGAACTTCATGGTCAAATCCATCGCCGACCAGCAGCGCATCCACACGCCGGATTTCCTCGGCTATATCTTCAAGTTCACCCTGCCCTATCTCCTGCCGGTGCTGGTGCTGTTATGGCTGCTTTTTTTCCGCAACTAACTCCGCCTAACAGATGAAGCCGCAGGCTCAGAACTCCTGACCCGAGGAATTGGTGTGGGCCGCCCGGTGAGGGCACCGGGCCTACAGGACCGCGCTATGACTGTAGGCCGGGTCCCATGACCCGGAGTGCTCGGACTCACCTCGTTTCCTTGCCAGTTTGGGATTCTTGTTCACCGCTCAAGAGTTCTGTCGCGCCATGCGCAGCCCAGGGAGAGGGGCGAGCCGAACGGCGCAAAACTCTCCATCGGAACTCAGTGGGTAACCAATCCCACCCGGCAAAGGCTGGCCCCAGCCGGAAGCGAGTTTCGCGTCGTCGTCCGAGCGGGCGGCACGAAGCGTAAACAGCCAGTGCTTAAGCCGTGTGCTTGAGCCGCGAAATAATGAGGTGGTGGGCGCCCTCGTAGGCAGAACGTCGGGGGCCGCACCGGAGCGCCGCCCAGGCGAGGCGCCGAGGTCCGACCGGGGTCGGAGAGCACGGCAGAGGCACCTTGGGGTTTTCTGGGAACATGGGAGCCCGTCTGCGTCCTTGGGACCCACGCTGGAGCGAATGCCCCGGCTCAACAACATCCCGGTCCGGCGGCGGCGGCGGCCAGCCAACGGGAGCGAAAGCGCAGCCTACCCCAGGTAACCCGGCGCCACGTGACGAACGGAGCGTCGGTGACGCGCGGCGGGAGTCTTAGCCGTAACTATTCAGCAGCAAACACGAAATACACCAAATCAAACTGAAGCCAGGCCGGAGGCCGAACCCGGACCACTGGCGGCACCTTCCAGTCACCGGCTATAACGAACGTCGTTAACAGATTGCTTAAAAGGTTAAATGGGTTAACTAAATGGCAGTGCTCCGTAGGACCGGCGTCGTGCCTGTCTCCACCTTCAATCAGTCCCTCACCAAAGAGTGGGCGTTCCGAGCAACTAGGATTCCATCAGCAGGACCGTTTTCGTTAGAGCGTGTTTGAAAAGCCACCCAGCGGTAGGGCGAGGCTCCTGCCGAGCCGTTCGGAGATTGCAGAATTGGCGATTCTCCACACCAATTCTCCGCTCACTTTTCAGTGACCGGTGGAGACGAACAAGAACAGCGGCGAAACCCACGTCCCAAGCGGCTC
>CAINDV010001104.1 GCA_903847485.1 uncultured Verrucomicrobiota bacterium | reverse complement strand
GGCTCCGCAGGAGCGTCGCCCTACCAGAATTGGAGTTTTCAAAGAGCATGAACCGCCTAACTAAACGGCTGTGATCCGATGGGGAGAGAGCGGAGTGAGTGGTCTCACGCTAACTCCTCGCTTCTATTCCAGCCAAAGCTGCGAGCCAGGATGTCTGAGTCTGTCGTTTTGACACTGCCCTCTGGCTGACAGCACTTACTCGCTCACGGAAGCCTCGTCGCTCCACACTTTCATCGCTCCCTTTTCCCGGTTCCCCCAGGCGTAATATGGAATCGCCGTTACCGTGACAGGTCGCTGCCCGTCGGCTAGGGCTTTGCCTTGGAGGACGGTCACCCCACCCAGAAGTTCCGCGCGATGCTCGGCGCGGAAGCCCGGCTTACGCGGTAAGACTAATTGAGCCATATCCACACCGGGGTGATCTGCCCCTTCAACGCAATAGACGATTGGGCCGCGCATCAAGGCCACCTTGCCCTTGTCAGCCTGAACTTTTTCGTGCGCGTACACCTGCTGAACCGGCATCGGCAAATCCAACTCCACCACATCGCCGGCTTGCCACTTGCGTTGCAGATGCACATAGCCGTCGTCCTGTGGTGAAGCACTGGTTTTACTGCCGTTGACCGTCAATCCGATGGTGGGAACTTCTTTGCTGGCGAAGCGGTAGAGGTCGCTAGGAACAGGCCGCCCCAAGGCCCAACCAGGGATTCGCAGACAGAGAGTAAACTCCGACGCCTGCTCAGGCGTAACTGTCAACCGCACCCGTCCGTCCCACGGGTATTCCGTCTGCTGGGTGAGCTTTACCCCCAAGCCTTTGTCCATCTTAATGTTGGCTTCCCCTGCGAGGTAAAGGTTGACATAGATCTGTTGCTGGCCGCAGGCATAGGCCCACCCGCCAACCTGTGGGATGCTGCGCGCCAAGTTCGAAGGACAGCAGGCGAGGCCGATCCACGAACTCCGGCGGCCGCCGCCACTGGCCAGAGGGTTCTGGTAGAAGAACCGGTCGCCGGCAATGGCGATCCCAGCGAGCATTCCGTTGTAGAGTGTCAGTTCCATCACGTCGGCATACTTAGCCTGACCTTTGAGCAAGGTCATCCGGTGCTGCCATAGGATGTGGGCGATGGCGGCGCAGGATTCACAGTAAGCGGAGTCATTGGGCAGTAAGTAAGGATCGCCAAAACCCTCGTCGTCGTATTGGCCGGTACCGACGCCGCCGGTGAGGTACATCTTATGGCTGACAACGTCGCTCCACAGGTGGTCCAAAGCCCGGTCGTAGTCGGGGGCGTCCATGAAACGGACAATATCAGTCATTGCCGAATACATATAACCTGCCCGTACGGCATGACCGACCGCTTCGTACTGCTGCACCACCGGCTTGTGATCCTGCATCCGGCCGTTGCGCACCCGGAGCCGGGCCTGGAAATTGGCCCGCCGTTGCTCCGCAGTCTGCGGACCTTGGGGCTTGGGTGGCTCGACTACGGTCTTAGGATCGAAAGGTTTACGCTCCGTTCCATGGGCATAGCCCCGCTCATCAAGAAAGAACTTCGCCAAATCCAGGTAGCGACGATCCCCGGTGGCGCGATAGAGCTTAACCAAGGCTAACTCGACTTCCTGATGCCCGTCCACGTCATAGCGCTTGCCGGGGCCGAAAACGCTGTCTATGTGGTCAGCAAATCGTTTCGCCGCGTTGAGCACCTTCGGATCACCGGTCAACCGGTTATGCTCCACCGCCATCTCGAAGAAGTGTCCCGCATTGTACATCTGGTGCTCTAAGCGCAGGTCGTCCCATCTCTTATCCAGCCCCTGAACAATGAAATAGGAGATCAGGAACCCATCAGGCTGTTGAGCCGCCAGGACACGATCCAGAATGCCATCAACCCGCTGGCGCAACGCGGCGTCGTTGAAGTGCTGCAAGGAGTCAAGCGAGCCTTCCAGCGCCTTGTGCAGATCCGAGTCAAAGGCATGGTGGCCTTTAAGCGGGCCGTCGAATTTGCCGGCCGCCTTGTCAAAGTTAGTGACGTGCCCATCTGCTTCCAGGCAGTTCAAGGCGTGCGGGATGGTGACTTCGGCATGAGTCTTCACGCGCGGTCCCCAGAACCCGCCGCGCAACTCCACCTGGCTGTGATTTACTTCTACCAACCCGTGCGGTGGCAGCGGGGCCACCTGCGCGACGGCACTTACCACGCTTAGGGCACCAATCCAGACCAATGGTTTAAGAGTTCGCTTGCAGATCATAACTTTGAATGCGTTAGGTTCATTCCTACAGCCAGCCCCTCACAGCGGGCGAATCCATACGTTCCGATACCGCACCGGGTTGCCATGGTCCTGGAGATAGAGCGGCCCCTTTTCGACGAGGCCTGGCAGCGGCGCAGCCGTAGTTGGTTCGCCGCCCACCGGAATATGGTCCTGGATAAGAACCCCGTTGTGCAGCACCGTAAAGGAGCCTGGCTTGACCGTGCCGTCCGCCAACTTCTTCGGCGCGTGGAAGATAATGTCGTAAGCCTGCCACTCGCCAGG
The DNA here is from genome assembly GCA_903847485.1 of uncultured Verrucomicrobiota bacterium. Lineage (GTDB taxonomy): Bacteria > Verrucomicrobiota > Verrucomicrobiia > Limisphaerales > JAJXZI01 > CAINDV01. The sequence goes on along the minus strand of CAINDV010001104.1, from coordinate 10,882 downwards.
TTTGCGGCACCCATTAACGAGTGGCGCGTTGTGCCCATAAAAAGCGCCGCACTGGCCGTTCGGGTAGGTCTTGTTGTTATAGCAGTCGAGCACCTGGATTTCGTAACGCCCCATGAGATAGACGCCGCTGTTGCCACGCCCTTGCCCTTCGCCTTTTACCACAGACGGCGCTGCCCACTCGACGTGCAACTGGCAATCGGCGAATTCCTTTTTGGAAAAGATTCCGCCGAAGGTGGTGGTTTCCATGATGCCATTCTCTAGCTTCCATTTAGGTTCGGAACTGCGCTCGCCGCGGAATTGGGACAAGTCTTTGCCGTCGAAGAGCACGATGGCGTCCGACGGCGGACCGCCGAGGGGGCCGGGGTCAACGACGGGAGGTTCTTGATTTTCCTTCGGCACCTCCGCCGCAGAGGCATGGAAGCCGAGACCGGCGAAGAGAAGACTCGCCGAGACGGCAGTGGTCAACAGTGTATTTGAATATATCATAAGTTGTTCATGGACGGTGTGCAATTGTACGGTATTCAATTATACGGGATAGACAAGAGGTAAAACCGCTGCGGGTCGCCCGAATTAATCGGAAGGGTGTTGGTGGATAGCCCATCCAAGCCGACGACGTTGGTCGCCACCGGGATCCAACTGGACCGAGGCTGCACCATATTCGTGCCCGAAAGCAGCACGCACGGTTGGTTCGCACCGCCCACCCAGACCATCTGTAGGTTCGTGCCCTCCAACCGCACACTACCGCTAACCGCCGGCGCGGGCGGCAGCACGTAGGTGAACTGATTGGTGACTGACAGTCCGTTCGTATTGAGTAGGGTCACACTGACCACCCCGGGGCCACGCGCTGGCGTCGTCGCCGTCACCTGCGTGGCACTGTTGACCGAGATTGCCGTCGCGCTGCTCCCGCCAAACTTCACGGTCGCCCCGCTCAGGAAGTTGGAGCCGGTCAGGGTCACCACCGTCCCGCCGTTGGTCCGGCCCGTAACTGGCGCGAGGCTGGTGATCGCTGGCGGAACCGCCGCCACAGCCGGCGCGATGGGGACATCGGCAAACGTGAGCGCGGGGATACCATTGGCACCGTAGAGCAGGCTCGACGTAGCCTCACCGTAGCTCCAGTGCGCATCCTCCAGATAGTCCAGGGTGGAGTTGGTGGTCCCGGCGGAAGACAGTTGGAGTTTGACGACTTTGCCCGACGCGCTGCCCGAGGAGACCTTACTGCCCACTTTGTCTAGATAGTAATTCTCCTTGGAGAAGTTGTTCCATGCCATGTTCTGATCGAATTCCAGGGCGATCTCGGTCCGGGCGGTAGTGGTATAGTAGGCGCGCAGCAGGTTCGGCGCGGTGACGGGTGCAGGCGGGACAACCCCGTAGAAGTCCTGGGCCACCAAGGGTGCGGTCCGGAGCATGAAGTTTGTGTAGCCCGTGGGGCTGAAATGGCAACCTTCATAGCCGACGACTCCCAGCGTGTCCAAAATATCCATATTCGAATACAGCCACGGCAAAGTTCGTTGCGCCTCCCGCAACTGGTCGCCCGTGGGTCCCATGGCGCAAGGTTTCGGCATCACTTGATAGATGATATAACGCTGGATATTCGGAAAGTCCTGTTTCCATGCCCCGGCCATATTCACGAAGTATGCCTGGTAGGACTTGTAATCGTAATCACCGGTCGGGGCCGCCGCGCCGCTGTTGTTCTCACCCTGGTGCCAGAAGACGCCGCGGATGCCATGCGTCAGCTTGCCCCCCGTCACCCGGTTGTACAGGCTGGCATAAATCGAATAACTGCTTCCCGCCACCGAATGATCCGCCGGATTCGGCTGGTGCTGGTCAATGCGGGTGCCGCCCACCGCGGAGTTGATGATGCAGATCGGCATGTTATAGGTGGCGGTCAGGTACTTGGCCAAATACCAGCCCCACAGACCCAGTTGCATTTCCGAACCCTTGCTGATCGCGTAACCCCAGCCCCCCGAGGCCCCATAGGTGCGGATCCACGGGTCGGTGGTGGTATCATTGGGCGCATTGTTATCGGTGGCCAGGGCATTCGACTGGCCGTCGATAATATAGGCGTCGCCGCACAGCAGGTTGGTCACGGCCGAGCCGACCGGAGTATCCACGCCACCGGAGGTAGTGCCATACACCACCTTGTAGGTCGCCTTGCCGGCGGCAATCGGCGCGGCGAAGGCATAGGCCCCAGCCACGAGTGGCTGGCGGAGGGTGGAATAGAGCACATCCGACCCGGTATCGGTCGTATAGACCTTCAGGAAAACCGTGTCCGGCGTGCCGCTCTGGGAGCCGTTATAGTAGATAGTGCCCAGGCCCGTATTCGGGTTGCGGGCGAAGAACTGGTTGTTCACCGGCTTTTCGGTGGTGCCCGGTGTTCGCACCACCCAGGCGTCCGTCGCGGGCTCCTGCACCGTAACCGTGATCGTATTCGTGATCAATGCCCCGCCGTTGTCCAAAACCAGCGTCACAGTGAGGGGACCGCTGCCTTGGGAGCGAAGCAGTGTCAGGCTCGGGCTTGTCCAGATGCCAGGGGTGGTCATGCTGGGAGGGTTTTGCACAGTCACCGCCACCCCAGCCACGCTCCAGTTGTAATTCAAATTCGTAACCCCGGCCGCCTGCAAGGCAGCCCAATTGGAGATGCTCGGTGTCACCGTCATCGTCTGCCGCCCATTCCACAGGGTGGTCGAAGGGACCAGTGTGAAGATAGGTTCGGGGATGGCTTCCTGGATAGTGACGGGGATGTCGTTGGTTTGAACTCCCGTGGGATAGATGGCCTTGAACTGGAGCACGAATGATTGGTCGCCCAACACGCGACCGGCAGCAAAGCTCAACGTGAACAGGTCCACCGCGATTACGGTCTCCTGCCCGTTCTTCTTGTAAATCCAATAGATCTTCTGTGCGCCGCCAGCCAACCCGACCAGGTTGGTGACCGCGCCTTCGTTCATCATCATGGCGGCGGGTGCCACCGAAAACGTGCTACCCGTTTGCACCAGCGGACCCACGAGCGTTTGCCCTGCACTCTGGTTCTGATATTCCAAGTTGATCCAATTGGCAGAGCGCACCACCTTGGAAACACGCACCTCGTCAATATCACCCGCAAACGAGTAGTTATTGTACCAGCCGCCAATCCACATCTTGGCAGGATTCGCAAAGTTCATGGTGACGCTGCCTGAGCCATCAAGCTGGCCATTGACATAAAGCTTCCCACTCCCGCTGGTATAGGTATGCGCCACATGATACCACTGTCCAAAGGCCAGCGTGCTGTTGCCATTGAAACTGGCGCCGTTGCCATCAATATAGATCTTGGGCGGGCTGACTAGCCTGATTTGAACTTTGTTGCCACCCCCTTCGGTGCCCCAGTCAACGATTTCAGCGTTACCGGAGGTGGCCCGGAACCAGGCCTCGGTGGTGCTGGGGCTGTTGCCCGCTGGATAGCTCGTGATGCTCTCGCCGCAATTAATGCCTTTGCCCAGGTTGAAATTCCGGCCTTTGCCGATCATGCCCGTGGAGAGGGTTGTGCCGGTGTCGGTGGGAGTCAGCGTGCCGACCGCATCGAGCAGCGCTTCGTTCATATGAAACACACTCAGGTAGCCATTGGCGGTATTGAAGACGGCGGTGCCGCTGGACTCGCTGACGGCGTCGGCCTTGCCCCAGTACATCTTCAATTCCTGCCGGGCATTGCCCACGATCGACGGCACTTTGAGCCAGATCACGGCGGTCCCGTTGACGGCGTCCCACTGCTCGATCTGATACGCCACCGAGCCGCCGGCACCGGTCGAGAAACGAATGTCATCGCCGTTGGCTTTCGCCTGGCCAAAGTTGAAGAAGGTGCTATTCAGCCGCAACAACACCGGGAAGTTGGTTTCCGAGACTGAACCCGGCAAGTTCGCCCCGGCTGCGTCGGTCAGGCTATAGAAGGAAGCGGAATTGGACCATGCCTGATAGGTCTGAGCCGTGACGCGGTAGCTCTTGGTGGAGCCGTTCTGGGCGGTGACCGTATAGGTCTGCGGGCTGCCGAAATTAAGGCTGGTGCCGGAAGGCGGCGCCCCCGTGGCGTAAAGGGAAACCGTGTAGGTGGGCACGAGGTTGGTCACGCCCGGGTTCACCGGCACGGTCAGGGAAATGTTGGTTCCGCTAATGACGCCGGCATTACCCGGGAGACCGAAGGTAAGGATGTCCTTGTTCGTGCTGGCCGGCGTGACGCTGACCGTCACGACATAGTTATTTGTGGTGGTCCCGTCGATGACTTTATAGGTTGCCGGGTTGGCGACGGCAAAGGTCGGTGATGGCGGGGAGCCACTGGTCTGATTGCACGAGCCGGAGGTCAGGGCGAAGGTCGGCGCAAGGGTCGCCAAAGAAGTCCCGTACGACACGGTCAAAGAGATAGTCTTCGCGACCTGATTAATCACGCCCGCAGAGCCAGGAATTCCGAAGGACGTTATGATGGCCGCAGTGCCGAGGCTGAGCACGCCGGTGGATTTGTTGAAGGTCCACGTTTGGCCGCCCGACACTTTTGTGTAAACGTTGCTGACGGGACCGGTGAAGCCAGTTAAGCTAAAGGTACCGCCGTAGGTCTTGGTGGTGACATCCACCAAGGTCCAGGAACCGGATATAACGGTAACCGCCGATGTATCGATAGTGAAGCTGCCATTCAAACGGGCGGTTCCCCCACCCGTGATCTTGTTGTTAGAGGCATCCGTGACGACGAATTTCAATCCGCCACTGTTGGTGAGCGTGCCGCCACTACTGACAGTGGTGTTGCCGGTGTAAGTGTTGGTGCCCGACAGGGTCAGGGTGCCGCTACCCGTCACTTGCAGAGCGCCGGTCCCGGATATCACGCCCGACAGGGTCTGCGGCGACGAACTGGCGTAGTTGAGGATGGTGGCGGCGCCGAGGGACATGGCATTCGTGTAATTACCACTGTTCAACGTTCCCGACCCGAGAGTGTTTCCGCTGTAACGCGTCAACGTGCCACCAATCGTCAAGTAACCAGTCGCTGGGCCACCGTTTGCCACCAGGGTGATTGGCCCGGTGAAGGTATTGACCGCATTCAGATTGACCCAACTCTGGGAGCCTGTCTGGGTCCTAAAAGTAACATTAAGCGACAGCGCGCTACCGTCGCCGACATTGGGGATCCCCGAGTTGAAGGTGACCGACTCACGGTCGCCATTCCCGTTATACCCCGTAAACAGGGCGATGGTCTGTGCCCCGGTGGCGGTGGAAGTAACCGGGCCCTTCATCATGAAGTCCGTATCGTTGTCGTTAAATCGGAATGTGATCGTGCCACCGGTGCCCGCGAAGACGATGGCATCGTTGTTGGCAACCGTGTTGATCTGGCTTGGCCAGGTCTGAAGCGCGGCGCCGTTGAACATCGTCAACGTGCCGGTGTCATTCCAAGTCCTCGTGGTGCCGGCTATGGTTGTGTTGTTGTTATCAATTGTAAAGGTGCCGCCGGGGTTGATGGTGGTGTCGGCACGCGCGCTGCCCACCAAGGTTGCCAACCCCACCGCCAAACCGACTGCGAACTGCCTCACAACTTTATTCAGGTTCATCATTTTCATATTTGTTCTTCTGTTGTAATAACTTGTTTTTCCCACCAACCAGATCTGTCAACCCCACCTGCACTCATCATCCAATTTGTAGAACCGCTATCGCGTCTGTCCCGCCCGTGTCAGTAATGAGGATCGTCGTGCTTCCCCACGAGAGCACGCCGCCGCTCCAGTTGGACGCCACCAACCAGTTGCCTCCGGCGCAGTTAGTCCAAGTGGACTGGGCCGAAGCGTTCAGCGCGAGCGCAAAAGAGGTGACAAGGAGGAACCGGTGCATGTGGGTGGTGAAGTTTGCTGATTTCAAAGCCTACGGGTTTGCCGCCTCAATGCGGTAGAAGCGCTGCGGTTGGCCGGCGGTGTTCGTGTCGGTGAGCGACATAGGCGAACCCGTCGAAGTGACACTCCAGCCATCGGGTGACGGAAAATCCGGCGGCGCGATAACCGGCAGCCACGATAAGTCCGTCAGCGTGTTCTTGAAGATCAGACGGTATTTGAGGCCGGCCACCGTCGCGAAGGTGAAGCCCGGGATGCCGCCATAGAAAGTAATCGCGCTGCCCGGCAGCACTGGTGTTGGCGGCCCCGGCGGCGGGAGCGTGGTGAAACTCTGCACGTTCGTCGCCCACAGAGTGTCCACTGCATTGGTGGCGCGGAAGGTGAAGAAGTGAGCTTTGCTCGGAGCCAGGCCCAGTGCCGTGTAACTAAGGTTCGTGGAAGCCACATTGGTCCAGGTGCCGACCGAGGCTGAGTTAGTCCAAAGCGTGGCGTTGATCCCGCCATTGACCGTGTTCCAGAAGGCGGACACTTGATACACCGCCCCGGTGCAGGCCAGCGTGGCGCGGAGCGCCGCCGAGGCAGCGGTAACCCCGCTGGCGGCTGAGTTGGTAAGGCTGAGAGGCGGGACTGGTGGAGTCGTGCCCACAAGCTGAAAGCCGCTCAGATAAGCCCTTCTCCGATTGCCGGTGGTGTCCTGACCGGTAATGGTCATGGGGATACTGCCGCCAGCGCTGGGCTGCACGTTTTGGAAGCGCACATAGTTCACGCCCTGCACCCAGGTGCTCGAGTTCCCGTTCGCCCCGCCATTATCGGCGGTCTGGGGCGACGCGGTGTCCGTCACATTTGCCGTTGAAACCAAGGCTTTGCTGCCGTCCTCATTCGGATGAAAGCTGGCTATGTACAAGTCGTATTTCCTGCCGGTGGTGAGACCGCTAAGACTCAGGGTATAGGAAGAATTCGCAGTCCAATTGAAGGCACCACCGGCGAGCATTGTAAGGGTGGGACTGCCCCACTCGCCAACATTGCTGGCATTGGCGCTGAAACCCACGGTAGTAGGTGTGCCCCCGGAGTTTAGCAAGGCGCTCCCCGTTTTAAGACCCGGCTGCTGATTCCACGTTGCGCCGGCACCGCCGGCGGGGCCAATGAGTCCGGCGGCGGCCGCAGTATCTATGTTCACGCTGATGAGTTCGGCGCTGGCGGCCGTCGGGCGCACCGTCGTGAAGTTAGTGGTGGCTGGTGCCCAGGCCGTGCCGTATAGGTTGGACGCGGAGCACCGGTAGTAATATGTCAGCCCGTAAAGCAAGTTGCTGACAGAGCTGGCGAAAGGACTTTGAGTCGTGTTCGTCAGGAGGATCGCGCTCGCCCAGTTCGCCGTATTCGTTCCGCCATCTGTCGCGCCCCAGTAAAGGCGCACGTCCGCCGGCCCATTGGTCAAGGTGCCTCGCAGTTGCGCCACGCCCGCCACCAGGTTAGTAGCCCCGCCAGCATTGCCCACCATCGGCCCCGGCGGTGTCACCGTGAGGCTCACCGTCGCCACCGCGCTGGTCAGTGACCCGTCCCTCACCGCAAACGTGAAGCTGTCCGCGCCGTTTAAGTTCGCTCCCGGGTAATTGGTCGCCGGCCGGTAGGTCACATTGGGCGGCACGCCTGAGACAGTGCCATGGGCCGGCGAACTCGCGAGCATATAGGTCAGAGGATCAGCGTCAGGATCGGACCCGGTCAAGGTGATCGCCTTGGCGGTGTTTTGGGCGGCCGTCACCGACTGATTAGCGGCCACGGGCCGGCGGTTGCCGGTCGTCCCCGTGTCAATGGTAACGGTCGCTATGCTGGAATCCACCTGCCCGTCATTGGCCTTGAAGGTGAAACTGTCAAACCCGGTGTAACTGGTCGCCGGAGTGTAAATCAGATTCGGCGCAGACCCGGCAAGCGTGCCCTGCGCCGGCGGGGTTACGACGCTATAGGACAACGCATCACCATTGGGATCCGTCGCCGTCAGGGTGATGGCCAGCGCCGTGTCGACCGCCGTCGTGAGACTCTGGTTCTGGGGAACGGGCGCGCGATTGGTCTCCGCGTTGACGGTGACGGTCACATTACTGTAAACCGCGCCAATAACATTGGTGTAGGTCTTGAAATCGTAATAGCCCAAGTTGTACGTTATCCAGATGTTACTATTCAGGATGGAGGTATCATAGGCCGACACCCGCAGAACGTATGTCCCAAAGCCGCTAAACGTAGCGACGGTGTTGGAACTGACCTTGGTGCCATTCGGAGCGAACGAGACCGTCCCTGCCCCACTCACCTTGCTCCAGCTAAAGGCCGGCACACCGCCGTCCAGGTCCGGTGCCGCCACACTGCTGAGAGATGTGTTGCTCACCGGCAGGTTGATCGCCGACGGGTTGGCGCTCGCCACCGCGATCCTCTTGAAACTGGCCAGCGTGGGAGGGGACGGGTCACTGCTGATCGCCGCAATGGCTGCCGCAATCTTGTTAGTTATATTCGGAAGCCGACCAGGACAACAGCCTCCAATGGAACCGTCGGCGGCAAACTGGGGTATATGGGCCTGCCACTTGTAGAGCGTGGGCAGCGCATCTTTGGCTGCCCCGCGATAGATCGTGCTTAAGAGATCAAACGGCAGCCAATCATCGCCATGCCAGGTCTGCTCCTTCACCATCAGGCACAAAGGAATCCCCTCCTCGACCAGATACTTACCGAGCGTGGCCAGCCCGTCGTAGCGGATGGTGTCACTGAACATGCGGTCGGCCGGCGACCGCTCCGCGATGCAGGCGACCAGGGCCGGCGCCACCGCCTGGACCTGCGTCCAAGTTAGGCGGTTCTTAATAAAGTCACCCATATACCCACGCGACATCCCGTCCGGTTGCTTTAAGCCGGCCCGAACCGCCGGGTAAAGCAGGTTCGTGGACGCGTTAATGGTGGAAGAGCCAAGCGTAATGAATAGTTCATTGGCCAGATAGCCATTGGCAATCTGAATGGGATCCTCCCACACGATCACTTGCGGATCGGTGGCGTTGGTGATGAACGCGGTCAACATCGTGGTCAGTTGCGAACTCGCCGCGGAACCGAATAGCTGTAGAGCCTTGGCAGCTTTTGAGCGGACCCAGATATTCGTGTCGGTCAAGCGCTGGCCCAAGACGGGCAGCGCGCTGCTGTTCCTCTGGACCCCCAGAGCCTGGCAGGCCGACTCGCGCAGCAGGACATTGGTGCTGTTGGCCATGCTAATCAGCAGGGACACACTCACACCGGCCCGCGCACCCAGCGTGTCCGCCGCCCAGCTACGGACGCCCGGATCGTATTCGCCCATGGCGGCAATCAGTTGATTGGTGTTATATCCGGCACAGACTTGATTGAACGTCCCCACCCAGATGGCGTTGGTCACCACGTCGCTGCTCAACCAGTGGTTCGTGTTCGCATTCTTGCCCGTAATGTAGAGCTGCTGCTTGGGCAGTGCATAAGTCAAGACATAGCTGGCCGTGGGATCTATACCAGCGTAGTTGGCCGAACCCGAGTAGCTGGTGACGGTACTGCCACCGTATTGCTCGGCCCCGTCATAGACAAACGTGCCATCATAGCGGCGCGACAGATCTAGGTGCCAGCGCACTGGTGCCAGATGGGACGCCACGGCGTTGGTGCCACCGATATTGGCCGCCAGTGCCCCCCACAGATAGCTGAATCCCTGCCCGGTATGGCCGTATTCCCGACCGTTGTAGCCCGCCACACTCATCCGGGTGAAGTACTCCGTCTCCACGGGCCGATTACCCTGTAGCGCGAACAGCAACGCCGCCATTTGGTCCTTGCCGTTGGAAGCGTGGCCACCCGACCACGGCTCATGTTCACCGTAGGGAATTGACCCTTTGCCGACATAGTAACCGAAGAACTTAGCGCCCCGCTCAATGGCCGGATCAATCTCCGGGTCCACCACGCCACCACTCGCCACCATGCACTTCTTCCCCATCACGATCCCCAGATTGGCGACCAGCCCCGCCGAGTTGACCGGACCATACCAGGATATAGAACCGTGGAAACTGCCATCGGCGTGCTTCTCCGCACCGCCATGGCCGTAGGTGCCATACAGGCTTTGCGCTTTCGCAAGGGCAATGGTGTATTTCTTGATTCCGTCCAGCACAGCGGCGTCGTTGGTGCGCAGGTAATACTCGGAGAGAAACACGTTCATGTAACCCCAGCCCCAAGTGTCGCATGAATTCGGATCCAGAGACAGGTTTGAGGCCGCAATGGACCGGGCATAAGTCTGCACCTTGGACAGGTAATTGGTATTGCCGCTGGCCAGCAATGCCAGGCCCAAGACGGGGTTCCCGGGGTTGCCGGCGTTAAATGATTTGCTCGCGATGATATTGCAGGCATTGGACAGGATCAGCGCTGATTTGGGGCAGTTATAGGGGGCCGTGGCACTATAGGCACCCATGACCCGCAACTGAATCTGAACGTCACTGGTGGTTCCCGCCCGCCAGCGCTTGAGTTTAAGGATGCCATCGGCAGCTTCGGCGGCCCCGATGGCCCAGCCCAGAGATTTGCGCGAATCATTGGTGAAGAGGGTGACCGCGCCGCTGCCCGCACTCGCCCCCAGAATCACGTCATCGGTTGCCAACACGCCGAACGCCGGCGTACCGCTGCCCACCGTGGTGACCAGAATCTGCCAGGGTTGTTGCCCTGACATCGTCCCGTAATCGCCGACGTTGTTCCCGTCGCGATAAATCCACCCGCGCATCCCAGTAGGTCCCAGATTGTAAGTGGCGGTGCGGTCAATCCCAGCGATCACGCCCGCCGCAGTGAGATCCGGCGCCAACTGCGCCTTAACCTCACCGGGAAGGCCCAGCAGCAATGTCAGCGTCAGTAACTCGAATCCAATCCGAGCACACATTTTGTTTTTCATAAGTTCAATATGGTGGAATATGTTTCAAGGCTGCGCAAGGTAGAAAACATCTACGGGCTCGCCGTTTCAATCCGCTCGCAGCGCTGCGGTTGGTTCATTAGGTTCGGATCACTTAGAGCGTGTTTGAAAATGCCGACCGTGGTAGGGCGAGGCT
>CAINDV010001103.1 GCA_903847485.1 uncultured Verrucomicrobiota bacterium | reverse complement strand
TGCCGAGCCTCAACGACAGCGGTAATGAGCCTACCGGACAGCTCGGCAGGAGCCTCGCCCTACCACGCCAGGCGTTTTCATACACGCTCTTAGAGATAGAGATGTAATCTGATACTTCATGTTCGCTTCCGGTTGAATTTTTGGGCGCGATCTCCTGCTCCCGCAGCGCACTGCAATTTCGCGCACGGGATTCATACGCCCACCGCGCCACTTCAGGCAATTGATCATTTGCCTCGGCTGGTCGGCTTTCCTGCTTGTGTCGGCGCGCGCCGGCCCGGATACTCGCCGGTCATGAAACAACTAACTGGCCGCGCTTATCTGGGTTTGCTCGCGGTCGCTGCCACCCTCGCCCCTTCGCTCGCAAACGCTGCTCTGTCCATTGCAATCACCAACCTCCCAGCCTTTGGGGCTTGGGGAAATCTCGGCGGCGTCGTTGCCAACGCGGACTCCGCCAGTCAGCGGGTGGCAATTTTTATCTATGTCGGTGGGGGGTGGTACAGCAAGCCGAGCTGCGCTCAACCGCTCACCACGATCCAGCCGGACGGATCCTGGACGGCGAACATTACGCCCGTGCCTTCCGACATCAATGCGACGATTATCGCGGCGCTGCTGGTTTCCTCCAACTACAACCAGGCCTGTGTCCAAGGCGCGTCCGGGCTGCCCGCGACAGTTTCACAAACGGCGCTCGCCAGCGCCTATGCCACGCGTTTCAACCCGGTCGCCCGACAGTTCACCTTTTGCGATTATGCGTGGTGGGTTAAGACCAGCGTCGGCAAGGTGGGTCCCGGGCCGAATTACTTCTCTGACAGCACGAGCAATGTTTGGGTGGACGCCTCCGACCGCTTGCACTTGCGCCTCACCCATCGGAACAGCCAATGGCAATGTGCGGAGGTCATCAGCGCCCGCAGTTTCGGTTACGGACAGTATCGTTTTACAGTCAGCGCGCCGGTCAACAGCCTGGACCCAAACATCGTCCTCGGTCTCTTCACCTGGAGCAATGATACCGCCTACAACGCCCGCGAAATCGACGTCGAACTGACGCGCTGGAATAACTCCCTCGACCCCAATGACGCGCAATTCGCGGTCCAACCTGCCGCGGCGGGACAATTGCAGCGCTTTCCCGTCCCCGCCGGCGTGACTAACTCGACCTACACCTTCGTCTGGCAGCCCGGGCGCGTGGATTTCCAAGCCCTGCGCGGGGACTTCACCTTGGTGCCGGCTGCAACCAACCTCCTGCGCAGTTGGACCTGCCAGTTGGGGGTGCCGCCCGCTGGCGGGGAAAACCTGCGTTTTAATCTCTGGCTGAACAAAGGCAATCCGCCAGCCAATGGCCAGGAAGCCGAGGTGCTCATTTCCCGATTTGAATTTGTCCCGCTGGGCACGCCACAGCCCGCCCAAATGCAAAGCCTGAACTGGGTCGCTGGCGGAGCCCAGATCAGCCTCTTGGGCCAGACCGACCGCCGCTACCAAATCTGCACTTCATCGAACTTGCTCGACTGGGTACCGTTCGACAGAGTTTTAGCCACCAACGACTGGTTTCAAGTTGTTGATCCGGAGCCGCAGGCGGTGGACCTCCGCTTTTATCGGGCCATCACTGACCCCTGAAGCGATTTTCGACAGTTTGCTAAACCGAGCGAGTTCACAACCCGCACTCCGCCTCCGGCGGTAAAGTAAAGGGGTCAGTTCTTGATAATGGCTACTTCCCGCTAGGCTTCCCCCGGCGATACAGCAGGTGGTTCAGATGGCTGTGCGAGACCATAACGGAGTAACTTAAGTCCACTGCTAAGTCGGTGGGCGTGCTATTGTAAGCCCCGCCGCCTTGAGACGAAGCCGAGTTACCCGTGAGCGTGCAGTTCGTAACGATCGCATTGATGGACTTGCACCAGACCCCACCTCCGCTTCGCTCCTTGGTAGAGTCACCCAAGTGCAGTGTCGCACCATTGCATTGGTGAGGGTGAATCCGCTTAGAGCCGCCCCGTTGGTCAGATACACGCACCGGATGGCCCAGGCTTCAGGTTCATCCGGGGTGACTGTTCATGGTTCTTAGTTCAGTCGAGAGACCTGAAGGCCAAACCGGCGGCATTGGTCAAAGGTTTTGCGGCGAGAAAAACAGTTCCATTTGGTTCGGGACTCTGACCTACCCACCTGCCACACCCGGCCGGATGACTGATATTTCCACGATCCAAGGTCGCCGGATCGGAGCGCAAGAACTGGCGCAAATGCGGGCGCTTATGACGAAGCATCCCGACTGGAGCCACTATCGGCTGAGCCGGCCATTGGCCACGCTCTGGGACTGGCGCAATCCGGTCGGGCAGATGAAAGACATGGCGGCGCGCGCCCTGCTGCTCAAGTTGGCGCAGCGGGGCTGGCTTACGTTGCCCGCTTGCCGGTGCGCTTACCCCAATCGCATGCGCCATAAACCAAGGCCCACGCTGGCGGTGCTGGCACCCGCCGTGCCCATCACCGAGGCCCTGACCGAGTTGTGGCCGCTCACCCTCCGAGAACTGTCCCAGGATCTCACCGGGAATGAGTCCGTTGCTACAGCCGCAGTCACGATCCACCAGCAGAAGGCGCAGTCAGTTCCCGAACGCCCCGAACAGTGCCCGCAATTCCTCGTCCACCTGCGCCGGGTCGCTAAGCGTCTGGGCAATCTCGTCGCGGAGCAGTTCGCGGTAGTGCCGGCGCAAGCGATGCACCGCCACCCGCACCGCGCCTTCGGCCAGGCCGAGTTCCGCCGCCGCCTGGGCGTAGGGCACCGCGTCCCGGTCCGCTGTCAGGAAAGGCTTGAGCCGGTCGAAGGACTCCGCCTTGCCGGCGGCGGCGGACTCGCCGTGCAGGCGCGTGATTACTCGCTCCAGCAAGGCCAGCGCCCACTCGCGGTCGAACGCCTTGTCGGGGCTCGGCTCGTTGGTGGCGGCGACCTGAAATCGCGTGTCGGCCGTCTGCCAGTCCAGCGACAGGTGCGCCGTACCGCCGCCGCGTTTTTGGCGCTGGGATTTGTCCCATTCGTTCGCCAGAAAATGCTTCAACGCCGCCAGCAGGAAGGCCCGGAACCGCCCGCGCTCACTCGCCAGGCCGGCGAGATAGTTCTTCTCCAGAAACCGGGCGAAGAACGACTGCGTCAAATCCTCCGCGTCCTCCCTCGAGTGACCTCGCCGCCGGACGTAGGCGTAGAGCGGATACCAGTAAGTGCGGCAGAGTTCCTCCAGGGCCACCGCAGCCTGCGGCGTGGAACTGCGGCCGGCGGCGAGCACGACCGTCCAGCGCGTCGTGGCGAAGATGTCGCCGGGCGTGGACGATGAAGCGCAGTCAGAAGCCATGATAGGACTATTGTAGCCACGTATCGTCATCGATGAAACACAGAGGCGTTTTTAAAACCCAGTTTATGGTTTCGCCTCCGCTTTCCAATCCTGCCATCCCTGCTGCGATGCGTTAAAGCTCTCGGCGAGTTTCGTAATCTGCCCGTCTTCTGGATAATCATTGGACGCTTGCTTCAGCAAAGTCTCTGCCTCATCTGAGTGTCCGAGCAGCAGTCAGCAAGAATACTGCCAAGTCCGTGGGATAGACTACAGTTGTCATCGCTAGCGAGGCCGTTGGCATTACCTTAAATGCAGCAGTGTGTAGCCTATCCCACGGACTTGGCAGTATGTGTGTGATGTCAAGCCGCCTAACGCAAGGTCATCGACGGGGGCCAGCAGCCGATGACGTTCGATTTGTCTCTGAGGGCAACAGCTGGCTCCTGTCCGCTGCACCGTCTGGGGTCTTCCGGAGTTTGCAGCGGTATATCGAACCGAACGCCCTGTCGCCAGGTTGGGTCAACTTCTCGAATAGCAGAAACCGCTTGTCCGTGCCTGGAGAATAGGACGAAATGGGGTTGGACACATACAGGCACTCTTCTGTTGTTTCATCCTCCTTGAGGATGATAATGACATTAACTCTGTCGTCTCGCACTCGTAACGGCTTGAGACGGGCAATGGCCTCTCCCCAGAATTCCTTCTCGATCTCGGTTCCTTTTCGCTCTTGTTGATCGCCTTTCATGTGCTTCTGAACCGCCTGATTTGCAGCGGCGATGATTGCCTCGCGCTTGGCTCTGTCGAGCGAGGATCCTTCGAGCGAGGGTCCCGGTGGCTCCCCCGCATGGGAAAGAAGCGATGCCGCGAACCCAATGACAAGTGTGATAGTGGTTAACGTTTTCATGATTCGTATCTATTCTCGGCCCAACAGGGTTCTTTTCATACTTTAATAGGACACTGAAAACCTCGGATTTCTTTGAGCCTGTTTGAAAAATGGTTTTAGATCCTTTCAAGCCGAGTAAGCACGTCTCGTCATTCGAGCTTCCTCTGCATCGGCCGTGCGCTCGCGGATGGCCCCCCGGTATGGTCCGGACTGGCCAACGGAACGGGTGCTTGCACCAGTTTGTAGCGAACTTTCACTGCCTTTGGATTCTCGGTGAAGCCGGCGATTTGCAGAATCCCCACAGCACCACCGCGACTTTTGAAGAAATAGTTGAATGATTGATCAGTGGACAGGAGGGCCTTCGGACCCAGACCGTTGTCCCGGGATTGGCGGTCAGGCACGAACGTTTTCGCCCAGCTGATGGCACCAGACTTCGCTTGTTTGATGGCAGCCAACGCTTGATCCGCAGTTAGACT
>CAINDV010001102.1 GCA_903847485.1 uncultured Verrucomicrobiota bacterium | reverse complement strand
GGGCAGCAGATCATTTTTCAGGTCCATACTCATGTTCATGTACACCAGTTTGCCCGGTGTCTTTTTTCCATGAGTCAACGATGCCTTTTTCCTCCTCCCAGCCCTATCCGCTCGGTGTCATTTAATTTGAGTCAACGCGCAGCCCGGCAGGGACGAAAAATAACCCTTGCAATCAGCGCCCGGTTTCGATAAAATCCCATCCCGCGAGCCGGATGGCGTAGGTGCCGGGGCGATTCTGCGGAGCGTGAGTTTGCTCTGTGGGGCGTCGTGGTGCTGCTTTCACCGGTCCAAAGCCGGCAAAAGGCTCGCGATTAACGACGTGCGAGCGTCATAAACCAACGGTCGGTGAACGAAAGTACATGAAATCGCAATCGCGGCAAACAAACACAACAAAACATCTATATGAAAAAACTGTTTGAATCACTACTTACCATCACGAGTACGAGAAGTGCCATGAAGCGGTTCGCTCTCGGTTCGGCGGTGAGCGCGGCCGTCCTGGCAGGAAGCGCGCAGGCACAGTCCGTCACTGAGACCGACCAGTCTGCTAATTTCGCCCAAGGCAGCGTTGGCTATCAGGCGAATGTTCCCAGCACGGCGGTGAACTTCCTGGCGGACCCAGGCACGACGCTGACGCTTTCCGGTGGGGCGCCTGCCACTCCACCCAATGGCGGCGGGGGGACATCCGAAGATTGGGCAGCGCTCACCGACGGCTCCTTTGGCCTGGTGCCCCCGAGCGGCGGCGGCGGTCCGGGCGAAGTGGCGATCTCCGACAATTGGATCCTCACCTACACCTTCGCGGGCAGTTACGACATTACATCCATTGACGTGTTCACCGGTTGGGGTGACGGCGGGCGCATGCAACCGAATGTTACGGTCAACTACTCTACCGACGGTACCACCTTCCTCCCGCTCCAGGCCATTAACTATGCCGCCAGTGGGAACAGCGCCTGGGTTCACCTCGAAGTCACAGGGCTCAACGCGATCGCCATCCAGTTCGCATTCGGCCCGCAGCAGAACGGCTATGTCGGATATACTGAACTGGCTGTGCAAGGGGTCAAGACGCCCCAAGCGAAGATTTTGAACTTCGGACTCCCGGGCATGCCGGCCGTCATCAATCAGGCTACGGCCAACATCGCCTGGACCGTGCCGCACGGGACGGCTGTGGCGAACCTCGCGCCCACCTACACGCTGTCCACCGGGGCAACGTGCGATAAAGCTTCCGGCTCGCCCCATAACTTTACCAGTCCGGTGGCGTACAAGGTCATCTCCTCGGATAATCTCCTAACCAACGTCTATACCGTGACGGTCACCGTCGCCCCGGCGCCCCCGCCGGGCATTAGGTTTGATGCCGCTAGTTCCAAGAGTCAGGGCGCGGGCTCGTCGATCGCATGGTCGCACTCGGTGAGTGCGTTTGACGCGAACCGCATGCTGGTGGTCGGCGTCACGACGGAAAGCAATCCGGACAGGACGGTCACCGGCGTCACGTTTGGCGCGCAAGCACTCACGCAAGTGCCAGGTGCCCGCGCCTCCAATGGCACCACCACTGCCAACGCAAGCGATCTTTGGTACTTGCCGGCACCCGCCTTGGGCGCGAACACAATCACCGTCACCTTCTCGGGGAGTGTCGGCAATGGCACCGTGGCGGGGGCGGTTTCACTGCTTGGCGTAGTCCAGACGGCACCCGAGGCCGTGGCGAACTACAGTGCAGGGAATGGCAGCACCTATTCGGCTTCGATTACCACGTTGAGCTGTGGCGCGTGGCTCGTGGACGCCGTCAACAACGGGACGGTCGGGGCCACCTTTACTCCTACCTCCGGCCAGACGGGGCGCTGGTACAGCGGGGGGGGCAACCACGCGGGAGCGGGCAGCACCCGCGAAGTCCGCTCTGTTGGCGCGACCACAGACACTTGGACATCGAGCGGAACCAGTCGCCGGGCACTTTCGGTCGCGGCCTTTGCGCCGGTGACCCCTCTCCCCCCAGCCGCGGACATCCTGGCCTTCGGTCTCCCGGGCAATCCAGCCGTCATTACCGGAACGAACATTGCCTTGACTGTGCCCTACGGCAGTGTGGCTGCGCTCGCGCCCACTTACACGTTGACGTGCGGGGCAACGTGCCCTACGGCTTCCGGCTCTCCCCAGGACTTCACCAGACCAGTGCATTACGTCGTCACCTCTTCAGATTCGCTCATCACCAACGACTATAAGGTGACGGTCATCATACGAGGGCTACCCACTACCAATACCTACAATCTCGGGGCCCAAGATTTCGGCACTACCATACTCACTGGCACGGGCGGTTTATTACCTTGGATCCCGAAGGGAATCCTGCCCTCCGGCTCGATGCTAACGTCGTTCTCCGTTAACGCGAGACTCGATTCCCAGGCCACCGGCAGCGACAGTTGGGCTGATGACCTCACCGCTTACGTCGATCCCTACCCACAGGGTCCTGGTACCAACGCCCTCCTGCAAGTCGGCGGTTACAATGCGATCGGCACCCCTGCCACGAGAGTGGCCTGGGGCACTGGCCAAACCGGTCCGCCGAGTCCGCTGGTTGCCACGAGAGACGTCAGCGCCCTGAACATTGATCTAAGCACTGCTCTATTGTCGCTCGGAAACGGCTACTCCGAGGCCACATGGTCGGGGACGATCTCGGTCATGTATGAGGTTCCCCCGGCGACCATCCTGACCTTTGGTCTCCCGGGCATTCCAGCCGTCATTAACCACGCGGCGAAGACCATCGCCCTGACCGTGCCGTATGGGACGGCCTTGGCGACCCTCGCGCCGACCTTCACGCTGTCCTCCGGGACGTGCTCTCCGGCCAGCGGCGTAGCGCCGACCCCGAGCTTCGCCGTCAACAACCCGGCCACCTACAGGGTCATCGACGCGATAGTGGCACGCACCAACGACTATACCGTGACGGTTACCGTGGCTGCCCCCCTCGCAATCGTCCAGCGCGGAACCTCTACGACGGCATCCGTCACCAGCGGCACCAGCCTGACGATTGACAAGCCCAGCGGCGTTGTGGCGGGCGATGTGATGATCGTGGAAATCGCCCAATTTGTTGCCAGCGCAACGAATGCCACTTCAACCGGCTGGACCCTGATAAAAGGCGGCACTATTGCCAACGCCGCACGCTACGGCACGATTTTGTATCGGCTGGCCGACTCATCCGATGACTCAGTCTCAAGCTATACGTTCACTTTGAATCCTGGCAGCGTGAACCTCGCCGTTGGTGCCATTATGGCCTTTTCCGGTGTGGATCCAGCGAATCCCTTGGATGTTGTTGGCGCAGGCTATACGACAGCCAACAACGAAACTGTGACGGCGTCCGGCATTACCACGCTTTCTCCCAACACAGCAGTCATCATGTTTGCGATGATGGCTTACACCGCGTCCCCGGCGCCTGCTTGGAGTGCCTGGACGACAACGTCACCCTATGCACTGAGCGAAATTGCCGATTATCAGGCTGCTAACGGGACGACGCACTACGCGTCGGTCGGCGCAGCCTGGGCGACGAAAGTAAGTGCCGGGGCTACGGGTAGTGGAGCTGCAACCGTAACTCCAAGCGCACGCAACGGCGGGATTTTGATTGCTTTGAAGAGGCAGGTTACTCCTGCAGACAAGGACATCGAGACCTTCTGTCTCCCGGGTCGTTCAGCTACGATTTCTGGCACCACCATCACCCTGACCGTGCCGAATGGCACGGCGGTGACGGCGCTTGCGCCCACCTACACGCATAACGGGGCATCCGCCAGTCCAGCCTCCGGTTTCACCCAGGACTTCACCACCCCGCGGCCCTACACCGTTACCGCCCAAGATAGTTCCACCAAGACTTATATCGTGACCGTCAAGGTAACCCCGCCGCTGCCCGTCACGGACGGTTTGATCGTGTGGCTGAAGGCTGAGGCCGTTGACCCCAATGATGCCAACCAGGTCCGGGTCGTGGGGGCCGACACTTTCGTCAAGCAGTGGAACGATCAGAGCGGTGCCGGCCGAAATGCCTCGAATGGTACCGACGCCGACCAGCCGAAGTATATCATCAACGCCCTGAACGGTTCGCCCGTGCTCCGGTTCACGCAGGACAACAATGAAACGGGTGACCGCCTTTATCTTGGGGATTTGAGCGCGCAAACCGCCACCGCGGGTTCCGCATTCATCGTCGCGACGCCTGACGAACGAATCACAAGAGGTGGTTACACCCTGTTCGACAACCGCGACAACGATGGGCGTTGGTTGAGCGGGCCGGGCCAATATAACGAGTCCACTCCGGGCACCTTTCGCGGTGGCCGCGATGGATCATTTAACACTCCCGCTATCAGAGCCGCCTGGCCAACCAGCGGGTCTCATGTCTTCGCGCTGGAAAGCAGCAGCTCAATCTACCGGTATGTGATCGACGGCACTGCGCTCCCCGCCGGCACGCCCGAATACAACAGCGGCAGCGGTCAGAACTGGACCATCGGCAACCGGGCACAAGGCGGCAGTGGAGGCTCGCAGTTGAATGGCGACATCCCTGAGTTGATTATCTATAACCGCGTTCTGACCACCACCGAAGCCAACCAAGTGGGCCGGTACCTGTCGGAAAAGTACGGGGTGGCCACGACCTATGTGCCACCCGGGGCACCGACCGGCCTGACGGCTACGCCAGCAGCCGGAGCGGTCAACTTGAGCTGGACGGCTGCGGCCACCGCGACAACCTACAATGTGCAACGTTCCACCAGCAGCGGTTCGGGCTATGCGCCGATCGGAACGTCCACCGGAACGACGTATGCGGATAGTACGGGGGTGCTAGGAATAACTTACTACTACGTCGTGACGGCCCAGAACGGCGGGGGCACCAGCCAGATTTCCAATGAGGCCAGCGCGGCGCGACTCAAAGGCACGGCCAAGAACATCCTGACCTTCGGCCCCGACGCCATCATTACCGGAACCGCCATCGCCTGGACCGTGCCCTCTGTTGCGGTTGTGACGGCCCTTGCGCCCACCTACACAGTTTCCCCATTCGCCTCGGGTTCTCCGGCCTCCGGCATCCCGAGAGACTTCACCTCCCCGCAGACCTACACCATCACCGCTGAGGATAATTCCACTCAAGACTACACCGTGACGGTCACCGTCTCACCACTGCCCGTCGTAAGCGGATTGATCGTGTGGCTGAAGGCCGATGCCATGAACACCGGTGACACCAACCAGGTCCGGGTCGTGGGGGCCGACACTTTCGTCAAACAGTGGAACGATCAGAGTGGTGCCGGCCGCAATGCCGCGAACACCACCGAAGGTGACCAGCCGATGTACATCGCCAGCGGTTTGAACGGTAAGCCCGTGCTTCGGTTCGCGCAGGACGACGACGATAATGGCGACCGCCTGTATCTTGGGGATCTGAGCGCCCAGTTCGCCAGCGCGGGCGCCATGTTCGCGGTCTCGACGATTGACAATGACGGGCGTTACAACCTGTTCGGTAACCGCGACAACGATGACCGTTGGGTGGCCGACTCCTGGAGCGAGTCCCAGCCCGGTTCTTTCCGCGGCGGCCGCACAGGCATGACATACGGCAGTTGGCCGCAGACCGGGTCTCATGTCTTCGCGATGGAAAGCAGCAGTTCGGCCTATCGGTTTGTGATTGATGGAACACAGATCGGCAACGCCGGGGGCGATTACAACAGCGGCAGCGGTCAGAACTGGACCATCGGCAACCGTGCTACCAGCGGTCAGCAGTTGCGGGGCGACATCCCCGAGTTGCTTCTCTACAACCGTGTCCTGACCACCACCGAAGCCAACCAAGTGGGCCGGTACCTGGCGGTCAAGTATGGGCTGTTGAACACGGAATATACGCCGCAGGCGAAGATTCTTAGCTTCGGTCTCCCAGGCATGCCTGCCGTCGTTAACCAGGCTGCGAAAACCATTGCCTGGGCCGTGCCGTTTGGCACGTCCGTGGCGAACCTCGCTCCCACCTACACACTGTCCACCGGGGCAACGTGCAATAAGGCTTCCGGCTCCACCCAGAACTTCACCACGCCGCAAACCTACACCGTCATCTCCTCGGATTCAGCCATCACCAATGTCTATACCGTGACGGTCACGGTTGGCGCCAACCCAGCCCTGGCCCTGATCGGGCACTGGATCTCGGGCGCGAAGAGTCTGAAGGATACCTCTGGCTTTACTCCCGCTGGCACGCATGACGGCGTGGCGGAAGGGGGAAATGCCGGCTTGCTCGCCTACAGCACCGATGTGCCCGCGGGCTTCAGCGGTAGCTCGCTGGATTTGACTGCCGGAGGCTCCGGCAATGTCGGGGTGATGGTCAAGAACAGTGCCACGACCGACGCGGGCTATTTGAACACCTATGACGACGCCATCCGCAGCAAGTTCACCATCGCTTTTTGGGCCAAGGGTTTCCCCGGCGAGTGGTCGCCTTGGGTATCCAAGCGGGGCGAAGACGGCATCGGCTGGCAACTCCGCCGGATGGGGGGCGATCCGGTCGCCGGCTTCACCATGCGCGGGATTGACAACGAGGACGGCTGGGGCAGCAGTATCAATGTCAACGACACCACCTGGCATCACTATGCGGGCGTTTGGAACCAGGCCACCGGCACCCGCACGCTCTACGTGGACGGTGTGCTCTCACATGTGGTCAACAACAACGTGGGCCAGATGATGAACCTTGCCGCGGCCAAACACTTGGCGTTGGGAGCCCGGGAGCGAGGCGGCACGGGCTTCGAGGCTTACTTTTCGGGCCTGTTGTGTGACGTGCGGATCTACAACATTCCGCTCTTCTCCAACCAGGTGTACGCCGTCATGACGACGCCCATGGCACCTGATCTGTCCATGGGGGCGCTCAGCGGCGTGCCCGCCACCCTGCAGATCATCGGGGGCAAGCAGCCGCCCACAGATCCCAACGGCCGCGCGCTGGTGGTTTCGGCGGTGGTCCAGTCGGCCAATGCCACCGTGACCACCGATGGCAGCCGCGTGGTTTACACGGCCCACAACGCTTACACCGGCACCGACACCTTCACCTACACGGTGACGAACAACGTCGGCGGTTCGGCCACGGCCACCGTCACGGTCACGGTCACGGCCAACGGCACGGGCTTTAACCTGATCTCCGGCCCGGTGAACAATGGCAACGGCACCTCCACGATCAACTTTGTGGGCATCCCCGGATACAGGTACGCGCTGGAAACAACGGCCGGCCTAGCCTTGCCGATTGCTTGGACACCCGTCGTCACGAACACCACCGGCCCACACGGTCAGGCGAGCTTCACCTTCAGCACTTCAGCCGGACAAGCTTACTTCCGCACGCGCTGGGTGCCGTAGAGCGGTTCGCCAGCCCGCCGCGCGCCAGTGCGGCGGGCGTGGGATTTAGCCTTTCGGTGGTGGTTGGCCGGAAGTTGTGGATTAGGTGCATTGCAGAGGCCGGAGCGGTAAGCTTCGGCCTCTTTGGCTTCCTACCCAAAGGATGGGCCAATTGCATAACTAGCGCCTGTCCCCAGCGGAGGAAAGGGCTGTCGTTGGTGATCGGGACTGCGTTTCGGCGGTATGCAAGCGGGGGCGATTTCGTGATGGGAGGCCAAATCGTGCCCTTATGCCGGGGAACTTCACCTGCTGCGGCCCGACACCCCAGGCACCAGCGATCAAGGCC
>CAINDV010001101.1 GCA_903847485.1 uncultured Verrucomicrobiota bacterium | reverse complement strand
TTGATATTGCGCCCCCAAAGGTAACTCGGCGTATTGCCTCAAACCTAAAAAAATAACTTATTTACGCCAAACACTTGCCAACCAAGGCTTTTGCCAACGGCTCCACCAACCGGCGGACTTTTCGGATTTCGGGATTCGGGTTTCTTTCGGATTTCGGGATTCGGATTTCGGATTTCACTCTCCAACCAAGCTTAATTCAAACTCTCACAATACCCACTCCTATGCAAGACACCGTCTCTTCTCTCAATCGTCGCCACTTCCTTAAACTCACCGGCACCGCCGTGGGCGCGGGGGCGCTTGGTTTCCCCACCTTGATTCCATCGCGCGTGCTCGGAGCACAAGGCCAACCATCCCCTAGCAGCCAGTTAGTTGTCGCGGTGATTGGCACCGGCGGCATGGGCGGCACGCACTTGAATAACATGTTGAGCTTCGAGAAAGAGGGTAAGGTGCGCATCGCTGCGGTGTGCGATTGCGACGACAACCGCCTCGAAGCCGCCTGGGGCAACACCGGCCAGAAGGCCAAGCCTTACCGCGATTATCGTTATGTCCTGGAGCGCAAAGACATTGACTGCGTGCTCATTGCCACGCCGGACCACTGGCACGCGGTGCAGACAGTTCACGCCTGCCAGAGCGGCAAGCATGTCTATGTCGAGAAGCCGGCGTCAGTCACCGTGCGCGAGGGTCAGGCGATGGTGAAAGCTGCCCGCGCTAACAAGGTCGCCGTGCAAGTCGGCGCCCAGGCGCGCACTGCGAAGGGTGCCTGGCATACCTGTCGCGCCATCCGCAATGGCATCGTCGGCCACGTCAACAAAGTCACTTGTTGGCATTACGCTAGCCCGGCGGACGACAAACCGGTGGCCGACAGTGCGCCGCCCGAGGGATTGGATTGGGATCTCTGGCTTGGCCCCCTGCCGTGGCGGCCTTACAACCGGCGCTATCAGCCCGGCAACTTCCGCTGGCTTATGGAGTCTGGCGGCGGACAGATTCGCGACCGCGGCGCGCATCAGTTTAGCACGATCCTTTGGTGCATGGACGCGGACCACCAGACTTCCTTCACGGTCGAAGCCAGCGGCACGTTGCCCACTAAGGGATTGTGGGACACCGCCATTGACATGCGCGCCGTGTTTCAATTCAAGGATCCCGACTGGACGCTGGAGTGGGGCCAGCCGGGTAACAAGGTGGGTGAGTTAGAATTCGGCAATGTCTTCTGGGGCGAGAAAGGTCATCTCGTGCAGGAGTGGGAAGGCGGTTACAAGCCCGCCAACCCCGAAGCTATCGCCTTCCAACTCCCGCCCGGTGGGAAAGAAGTCTATCGTACTGACGAATACGAAGACTTCAACATGAACCACAAAGCCGACTGGTTTAAGAGTATCCGCGAAGGCCATCTGCGGCCCGCCGTAGATATCGAGATCGCCCATCGCACCGCCACACTCTGCAACTTGGCCAACCTATCCATGACCCTCGGCCACAAGCTTGTCTGGGACGGTGATAAGCAGGAAATCGTCGGCGATGAGTTCGCCAATCGCCTGCTCAGCAAACCGCAACGGCAGCCTTACTGCCTGTGAACGAAAGCCAATGCCCGCCAATCTTCCGTGTAATCCTATGAACACCCACGAATTGAAATCCGAAATCCGAAATCCGAAATCCGAAGGAAACCCGAAGCCCGAAATCCGAAATCCGAATTCGGAGTTTCCAGCCAAGGCCACGCCGGTTTCATCAGGCGAGGTCTGTGGCAGGTCAATTCGGGTTTCGGATTTACACCCCACGCCGCTGGTCATTGCTGCCGCCGCAATTCTCACCGCCGCCAGCGCCAGCGCCGACTCGGTCGCTGACTTAGTCACCAAAATCAAGAGTACCGACGACCAAGTCCGCGGCCCGGCCTGGCAAGGCGCGGCCAGCGCCGGTGCGCCCGCCGTGAAGCCACTCGCCGCCGTAATGACCGACCCCGACTTCGAGGTGGCTCGCTCCGCCAAACGAGCCTTGTGGATTATCGTGCGTCACGCCGGTCGGCCAGGCGCGGACGGCGAACGCCAAGCGGTGCAGTCCGAGTTGGTAGCCTTGCTGAAAGACCAACCGGTGCCGGTTCGCAAGGAAGTGCTGTGGATGCTCTCCGAGATCGGCACCGCCGAAGCGGTCGCGCCGATGGCCGGCCTACTCGCGGATGCCGAAGTCCGGGAGGACGCCCGCTGCGCCCTGCTGCGGCTGCCCGGCCCACAAGTGACCGAGGCTTTGGCCAAGGCCTTCAAGACCGCGCCGGAAGAGTTCAAGTTTGCGCTGGCCGAATCCCTCCGGCAGCGCGGCCAGACAGTCGCCGGTTATCCTAGCCAGAAACTCAAGCCAGTCAAACAGACCAGCCTGCGCGATACGCCAGGAGCGGCGTGAGCCTCGGTGCCTGACCGCAATTCTCACAATGGCCCGGTCGCTCCCCGCCGGGCGATGGCACTCGGTCTCCGAGAAGGCGGCTTAGTGGGAGTGTAGGCCGGGTGCCCTCACCCGGCAGGGGTGCCCGCGCCATAGTGAGAGTTGCTGCAGACTAAGCCGTATCCATGCAGTAGGACAGGCGTCGCGCCTGTCTCTGACAGGCGTCTGGAACGGCTTTTCCGGACGGAGTCTGATGGCTGTGAACAGTCACCTTCTAGTGAGGTAGTGGGATGAAGATGGAGACAGGCGCGACGCCTGTCCTACGCCACCGGCCACGCCTTCGGCGTGGTTTGCGTCTGCATAGTTACGGCTAAGGGAGCGAAGGTTGCCGGTGCCCGTCTTCGCTCCCTTCGCCGCCGTCGCGAACCGCGGGGGCGTCACTGTGCGTGGGGCGTGACGGCGGCGGCGAGGGCGTGGATGTTTTCGCCGGGGGTGCCGGGGGAGGTGCCACCGCCGGCGGAGAGGATAAGTCTCCGCAGGCTAGGATGCGCTTGCAGACAGGCGCGGGCGGCGCTCAGTGTGTCTTCGCGGCTGCCTTGGGCCAGCACTTCCAAGGGTGGCACATTACCAAGGAGACAGAGGTCTGGCCCGACCAGTTCACGGACTTTGGCCAGCGGTTGGAGATGGGTGAAGTTGAAAATGTGGATACCTAAATCGCGGAGCATCGGGTAGGAGGCCGGATTGTCGGTGTCGTTGTGAAACATCTTCACCGCGCCGGGAAAGGCGGCGAAGACTTCCTTGAGATACGGCTCGGCGAAAGTTCGATAATCCTTGGGCGATAGAAAGCCCGCGATGTCGTCGAGCACGAGAATGCCTTCGGTCTGGCGCAGCGCCTCAGCCTGGGCTTCCAGCCAATTGCGGACGAGCGTGGTGGTGCGGCGCAGAAAGCGATGGGTCGCGGCGGGATCAAGCTTCAAGCCCAGTAGGAAATTCGTCACGCCCATGAGATGCGTAGCCACTGTCAGCGGGCCGCGGGCGGCGACCATTTTGATTTCGTGGCCGGCGTCGCGCACGCGCGGTTCCAACCGGCGGTAGAGATTCAAGAGCACCGGCATCCAGCCGTCGGTGCGCGGGTTGGGCTGGGGTAGACGGTCCAGTTCTTCCAAGCTGGAAAAGAGCGGGTGAACAATCGGAGTCTTGTCCGGGAACAGGCTAATCTGGCAACCAAATCCGCTCGGCTCGGCGGCCATGCCGACCTCCGCCCAGAAGCCGGGCAGGAAGATGACTTCGGGAAACTCGGCTTCCACGCGCAGGTTGGCGTCGAGCCAAACTTCGGGCACGGTCAGGTAATCCAGCGTCGAAATGTGGAGATAACCGGGAATCCACGGGCTGTCCACGATGAGCGCCACCGGCGGGGCGGCGAAGGTTTCGCCGCGGGCGCAGCGCTGGATGGTTTGCCACTGGCTGGGAGTCATAGGTTGGTTCTTTCGGGGCTAAGCCGTAAGTACTCAGTTGAAACCACAGATGGACACAGATGGACACAGATAGAACAGACACCAACCAAGGAAACGACGGACGGAGAGAACTCACTGAACCGTGAGTTCCAGGGTGAACTCCAATAGGCACCCATTCTCTTCCCCATCTGTGTCCATCTGTGTCCATCGGTGGTTTCTATTGAGTAGATACGGCCAAGTTTGAACCGGGATTTCCGCCCGCAAGGGCGGTTGGTCAGTGCGCGGGTTTGCGCTGGTATATGCTGACACGGGCCGGCGGGAGGTTCCGCCAGACGACGCGGGTGGAAAGGAGATCAAAGCGGCCGGTGGCGTCATTGCGGCCATTGCCCAGCCAATAGCTGTATTGCACCCAGCGACCGCTGGGACGGAGCACGGCGCGGATTTTGTTGGCCAGCGCCTGGGCGGCGGCCGGCGTGAACATGCGCAACGGAAGACTCGAAATGACAGCCCCGACGCAGTCCACGCCCTTGAGTTGACGGCGGAACAACTTATCGAGTTGGCAGGCGTCGCCGTGAATAACACAGGCTTGGGGAAAGCGCTCGCGGAGCAGTTGGGCCATGCGGGTGGACTTCTCGATGGTAATGAGGCGATCCTGGCGCAGGCCGCGGGCGATCAATGCCTGGGTGACAACGCCGGTGCCCGGGCCTAGTTCGAGGACGTAGTCTTCGGGATCGGGCGGCAGCCAGTGGGCCATGACGCCCGCGAGGTGGCGGGAGCTGGGCAGGAGGGCACCAATCTGCTGCGGGTAAAGCAGCAACTCGGACAGGAACAGCGACGTGGCTTTCACGTTGGCGCGCAGGTCTTTGGTCATTTGGTGCCAGGCGGCTCGGGCCTTGGCCACGGCGAAGGTAATGGAAGGTCAAGGCGCGCGGCGAGAGATTTTTCCACCCGGATTCGTCATTCTGGCAGCAACAAGAAGCTTGGCCTCAGAGGCAACAAGCTCAATGTGAGCAGAGACCACTCCTGCTGCCTCCGCTGGCTGGCCTTTGGGTGAGTTGGCCATGACTTGCCTCCCCAGCCGCGAGAAATCGGAGTTCGACACTCCGAGGTTGCGGCCGGGGCGCTGGCAGCGGGTTGGTCGCGGAAGCCAGCTATCCCAGCTTCACCCGGAAGGGGCTGCCGGCGGCGAGGGCCGGCACGCCGTCTTCGTGGAACTTCTGCGTGTATTCGGCAGCTTCCAGCAGATGGGAGTAAATCTCCTTCTTGTCCCGTTCCAGGATGAACTTCAACTCCGCCAGATCGTTGGACCAGTGCATTCCGTTGAAAAACTCCGCCCCGGCGAACTGGGTCTTATAGAGGGCGTTGCGCGAGTAACAGGTGCCCAGATAGAGATGGCGGACACTCTTTTCGGCGAACAGCGCCACCGCCGAAGTCATCATGAACATGCCTAAGTTCCGACTGTAGTAATTGAGGTCGTAGAAGGCATAGTAGTAATAAGCCAGCGCCAGGCCCTCTAAGTGCAACATAGCGGTGCCAATGTCCGCGCCGGTCGCTGTGTCCGTGAAGACCAGGAGGTGTGAGATGAGCGGCGAGCCGAAGAGCGAATCCAGCCGCTCGAAAGTCATCATGTCCTTGCCGAATTTGATGTCGGCGTAGGTCTTGTAGAACGCGCGTTTCTCCAGCGTGTAGTCAAACTCGGCGCGCGGCACCAACTTGACCGTGAGGCCGGTGCCTTTGCGGAGGATGCGGCGGTTCTCGGTGCTAGGTTTGAAGGCGGCGAGGTTCAGCCGGATATGCCGGCAAAGGTAGAAGCGGTCGAGGTTGCGCGACGACGGTAGGAAGCCGGCGTTGAACAAATCGGCAGGCGTCTCGCCCGACTCGGGGAAGGCCCAGACCGCATAGGGAAACTGGTAGTGGGCGTAGTCGGATTGGTGTTCCGAGAAGAGGAGTTTCATAGGTGGGAAGGGGAGGAAAGCCGAAAGCCGAAATCCGAATGCAAAGCAGCGCCGCAAGAGAAACTAACCGCACCCGCCAAGATCGCCCTTATTCGGATTTCGGGCTTCGTATTTCCTTCGGATATCAGATTTCGGATTTCGGATTTGGCCTTCATTTGCCTTCCATGCCAGCCACGTCTCCATTCACGCACTTGCGGCCCAGACGCAGGCGCCAGCCGGTCAGCACGTCGTAGGTGACGGAGTTCTTCAGTTTCGCCATGTCTTGCGCGGTGATTTGGTCTTCGCCTTGTCGGCCCATGAGAACGGCTTCGTCCCACATCTGCGCTTCGGGAATGTCGGTGACATCCACCATCAGCGCGTCCATGGCGATGCCTCCGACGATGGGCGCTCGCCGGCCGTGGAGGAGCGCGAAGCCCTGGTTGCGGACGCGCGGGAAGCCGTCGCCGTAACCGATGGGCAGCACAGCGATGCGCCGGGGTGTCTCCGCTGTGTAGCGCATACCGTAGCCGACGTGCTCGCCGGGCTTGATCTGCTGAAGCGTCGCCACGCGGGCTTTCACGGACATCACTGGCTCGATGCCGGCAATGCGCCGGCAGACCGACGACGGAAAAATGCCATAGATCAAGATGCCCACGCGGACCATGTCGCGATGCGACTGGGGCAGGTCGAGGAAGCCGCCGCTGTTGCAGAGGTGGTGCATGGGCACCGTGATGCTACGCGCCCGGGCGGCAGCCACCACGGCGTCGAAGTTCGCCGTTTGCGCCAGTGCGAAGGTTTTCTCAGTTTCGTCCGACTGGGCATAGTGAGTCATCAGTCCCTCCAAGTGCAAGGAAGGCTCGGCGGCGATTAGCTCGAGGAGCGGTTGTGCCTCGTCCCAACGCACGCCGTAGCGGCTCATGCCAGTGTTCACTTTCACATGGACCGGGGCGCGTTTGCTGAAGCCCGCCGCGACGCGGGCGAGTTTATGAACAATGGTTTCCTCGTTGACGCAGACGGTCAGATCGTAGGCCACGCACCACGGCAACTCGGATTCCTGTCGCTCGCCGAGCAGGAGCAGCGGCGCTTGGATGCCAGCATCGCGCAAGGTCATCGCCTCTTCCAGCGTGCTGACGCCGAGGCAGGCTGCGCCTTCTTCCAGTGCGATCTTCGCCACGTCCAGCGCGCCGTGGCCGTAGGCTTCGTCCTTCACCACGGCGAGCAGGCGAACGTGCGGCGGCAGGTCGCGGCGGATGAGTTGTAAGTTCCGGCGCAGGGCGGAAAGGTCGATTTCCACCCAGGCTGGACGCTGGGGCAAGACGGTGGAGCCGAGGTTCATGGGTGGGAGGGGGAAATCCGAAATCCGAAGTAGGAGGTGCGAAGTCCGAGAAGCCAATCCAGACAGTACAATCGCCGCGTTCTACCTGGAGAGAAGCTCTGCCTCCAGCCGCCGTGAGCTTGTTGGTCGTGTGCTGACACAATCGCAACAGTTCCCGCTGCACATCTTCGCGTTGCTTCCTGGCTTCGGAATTCGAGTTTCTGACTTCGGATTACTTTCGGATTTCGGATTTCAGATTTCGGATTGTTCACTTCACATTCCTTCCTACCACCCGCACCTGGCTGAGCGATTTAACCATTTAACGATTCACCATTTAACCACCCTCACTCCGCCCCCGGCGGCCACAGGCTCTGCCCGATGTCGGTGCGGAAGTAGCTGCCTAGCACACGTATTCGCCGGACGTTCGCGTAGGCCCGCAAAAGCGCGTCGGCCAGCGTCGGCGCAGTGGCGATGACATCCGCGATGCGCGGGCCGGTGGCGAAGAGTTGCCCGTCGGCGGCGCGGGCGACTTCGTTCCACCACACGTCGCAGTCGAATGGAGCTGAAACGGTCAGTGGCAGGCGCGGGCCGCGGACTTGCGTGTAGGGGTAGCCGTAGCCCGCGAGCGTCACCAGCGCGCCGAAGTTCAGGTCGTCGTGGAAGGCAAGGTCCAGTTTGCGGTTGCGCGCCGTCGCGAGGATGACTTCGGCGGGGCGCTTCAACATGCGCAGCAACATCGGGCCGGAAGTGACGCCGATGCGGATGTTGTATTCGATGATGTGCCACTTGCCGCCGCGCTGGACGGCGGTGGCCTGGATCGGCCCGTGGTATCCCACTTCGCGCAACCACGGCCGCAGGGGCATGATCAACTCCCGTGCGAGGCCGTATTTGTCGCCGGGGTCTTTCTCCACCAAACCGCCCAGCGGCGCGCCAGCGACGATGCCCATGTTGCCGTCGAAGGCGCGCTTGTATTCCTGATTCGTCACCACCGGGTAAATTTCCCCGCCGCTCACCAGCGCGATGTGCCCGGCCTCGGCCCGGCCCATGTACTCCTGGAGGAAGACGCCTTCCTCGTAATCCACATGCCCCAGCCAGGCGCGCGTGTCCTCCAGCGTTTCGCAGATGATCGTGTGGACCGGGCTGGT
>CAINDV010001100.1 GCA_903847485.1 uncultured Verrucomicrobiota bacterium | reverse complement strand
GGGAGAAGGTTCCGGAGGCTCCGCAGGAGCGTCGCCCTACCAGAGCTGGAGTTTTCAAAGGGCATGAACCGCTTAGCTAAACGGCAGTGGTCCGACGGGGGGAGGGCCGGGATGAGGGGCTGGTTCGACTGAATAGTTACGGCTTAAAAGTCCGCTGCCGGAGCAGGCCCGCCCTCGGGCACACTTTTGGTAGCGGCGGCTCCGTGCTGCCACTGACTTATAGCCCGGCACGCCGTTAGCGGGTTCCTCCGGTGATCTTGTACGAAGACTTGGACATCAACCAATCAACGTCGAGGTTGCCAGGAGAAGCAGCGCCCAGACCGGCCTTGGCCGTCCGCACATCACGCCACTTGTGAATCTCAGAGTGCCCGTCCGCAAAAGAGAAACTGCCGGCCATGTTGTGATAGGTGGCGGGGACATCGCCAAACCTAAATGAATTTGGAAGACGCGGATCATAACCGTCCATAGCCGGCGCAAAGAACTCGTCATTGATGCTGGCGGCGCTCTCATCGAGAATGATGAAGGTGTTCGCTGGGCCAGGCTGCACCATCTGGGACATTTTCAGGTAACGAGTCCAGATTCCATTCCACACCCATGAGCTATCCTCACCAATAAAGCCGTTCGCGGAGACACTGCGAACCACCGGCTGGCCGTAAGCCATTCGGGGATCACCGGGACATCTAAAAACCCCGACGTTGCCGCCCAGGTAACTAGCAATAGCACTGGTCCTCATGAAGATGGTGTTGGTTCTATCCGTTGGGGTTGGACTATTAGCGCCTACGTCACTATACCCCAACCAAAGGCCGGCGTTTAGGAGACTGTCATTATTGTCATGCGCATAGGAGATCCAAGCCAGGGCGATCTGCCGCGTATTGTTCATGCAGCCGATGGCCAGAGTCTTGATCTTGGCCTTGGCCAGCACAGGCAGCAGCAGACCGGCGAGGATCGCGATGATGGCGATGACCACCAGCAGTTCAATAAGCGTGAACGCCCGGCGGCTTGGGAGACGCGGGCGGCACAGGTGTCGAATGTTCGTTTGCACGCGCCAACCTTACCGCCGCCGAGCGATGGTGACAACTACCATTTTGCGTCGCTATGCACCGGCCGCCGGCCGCCGGTAGTGTTTCCGAAGGTCCGCGCCGCGCTGCTTCATTGCGACGAAGTCGACGGTTATCCAGACCAGTCTGACCGAGTGTTAGTGCCGAAGTAACTCGCTGCCAGTTCGTCGATGCGTGCCGTTCGCTCTACCAGCGGCAGCTTCTCCAAGTCAGCCATCTTGCGTGTCAATTCAGCCGCCTCGGTTTGGCCCAAATTCGGCATCACGGGACAAGGCATGTCTTCAACGTCTTTGGGATCAAGCTTGTTCAGCCTGTCGCCGTAGAACCGGTTCACTTGGGAAAACGCCCGCCGTCCGTTGGAACTGTTCAGGGACAACGTCATCAGCGGCGGCAGGTGTACGTAGCCGGGTTTGGCGTAGAGGCCGTGAAAGCAGGTTAGATTTCTTGCGCCCGACGTGTTCAGAATAAACTTCACCGACTCGCGCGAGAACACCGCAGCCCAGATGTCCGCCACGGCGCGGTTCTCCGGCATATACCAGACCGGACGATGACTCGTGTTGCTGCGGCAAGTGTGTGTGACGGCGTTGAGGGGGGGCGGTGGTCTTGGCGCCAGATTATGGCAATCAAGACAGCGACCAAAACCGATCCCGCTTTGGCCAGCGCTCGGGCGCAAGTGCAGCCCGCCTTGGCCGCGTGGCGGCAACGGCGCAAACCTCACGAACCCATCCCGGCCGCCTTATGGGGGGCGATGGCCACCGTGGCCCGAACGGATGGACTGAGCTGTGTCGCCCAAGCCTTGGGCGTCAATTATACCGCCCTCCAG
>CAINDV010001099.1 GCA_903847485.1 uncultured Verrucomicrobiota bacterium | reverse complement strand
GTCGTTGAGGCTCGGCAGGAGCCTCGCCCTACCACGTAAGGCGTTTTAATACACGCTCTTAGATTCGGCGCCTGGTTGGAAGTCTCCAGGTTGGGATCGGGTAGAGAGCAGCAATTCTCATTATCCTGAATTCGGAGTTGGAAATAGAACAAGGAAGGAACCAAGCAACCAAGGCCGGGTGGGAAACAAATAGCCTGGGCGGGACCGGCCTCACCTGCTGGGGGAATGGTTTTGAGGGAGGCAAACGGTGAGCTTGGTATGGTGACTTGGTCTTGGTGTATTGGTTCCTTGGTTGTTCAACTGCCGTTTCCAGGATTATAGCCCTGTCAACCCCCGCCGGGTGAGGGTACCCGGCCTACACCTCCACAAGACTGCCGTCTTGTAGGCCGGGTGTCCTCACCCGGCGGGGGTGACAAGGCCATAATGAGAACGGCCCCGCCGGTTGCGCGTTTCGTTTGCGCTGGCGGGCCGTCTCGCTACACTGCCGCGGTGATTCGCAACTTACTCTTCGACTGGTCCGGCACGCTCGTGGACGATCTGCCAGCGGTGCTCGAGGCTACGAATTATGTCCTGCGCATGGCCCAGCGGCCGGAGGTGACGCGGGACCAATTCCGCGCTGAGTTTGCGCTTCCCTTCACGCTCTTCTACGACCGGCATGTGCCGGGGGTGCCGCTACCGCTGCTGGAGGGCTGGTTTCACGAGCGGTTCAAGCAGGTGCAAGACTCGGTGGTGCCGCTGCCGCACGCACGGGAGTTTCTGGAATGGTGCCAGGCGCGCGGGCTGAAGCTCTTCATCCTGAGCACCGTGCGGCCGGACCATTTCAAGAAGCAGGCGACTAAGGCGGGCTTTGGCAATTTCTTCCACCGCACCTATCTCGGCGTACGCGACAAGCGGTCGAAAATCCGCGCCCTCCTGGAGGAAAATCAACTTTCGCCGGACGAGACTTTGTTCATCGGTGACATGCAGCACGACGTGGACACAGCCAAGGCTGGCGGCGTGCATTCCTGCGCCGTGCTGACGGGCTACAATCGCTTGGAGCAACTCCGCACGAGTCAGCCGGATATGATCGTCGAGCATCTTGGCGAGTTACGGAAGCTGCTAGAGCGCGACGGCTTCGCGTTCTCTCTCGCGGCAGCGCCCACGGCTCCGGCGGAGGTCCGTTGGCCGGTGGTCACGGTCGGCGCACTCATCTACAACGACGCCGGCGAGGTGCTGATGGTGCGCACCCAGAAGTGGAGCGATCTGTGGGGCATTCCGGGCGGGAAGGTGAAATGGGGCGAGGCCAGCGAGTCGGCCTTGCGCCGTGAGTTACAAGAGGAAACCGGGCTGGACGTGCGCGACATCCGCTTGGTGCTGGTGCAAGAGTGTATCCGCTCGCCGGAGTTTTACCGCGAGGAACATTTTGTGTTGCTGAATTACACCTGCCGCTGCGCCGGGCTGGCCGCCGTGCGGCTCAACGAAGAGGCGCGCGCGTTTGACTGGGTTCGCCCCCATCAGGCGCTGCGGCTCCCGCTTAATCAGCCGACACGTGTTCTACTGCGCGCCGTGCTCCGGCAAGGCCGGGGTGCTCAACCCCAATGCTAGCTACTTGAGCAAGTACATGCCTAATGAATCTCACCAGTTTACCCGGCGCAACGCCGCTGCCAGGGCCTTGCGAGACCAAGACCAATACCCCGAAGCCGAGGCGGAATTCCGCGCCATCGTGAGTGACAGTCAGCGCGTCCTGGGACCGGAACATCCCGTCACGCTCGACAGCCGCACCGAGCTGGCCGTTACCCTGGACGAGCAAGGCAGCTATGACGAAGCCGAGGCAGAGCATCGCGCCGTCCTGGCTATCCGCCAGCGCGTCCTGGGGCCAGACCATCCCGATACGCTGGCCTGCCGCAACAACCTGGCCACGGTATTGTATGAACTAAACAAGTGTGCCGAGTCCGAGGCAGAGCTGCGCGCCGTTCTGGCCATTCGGGAGCGCGTCTTGGGGCCGGAGCATCCCGACACGCTGCAAAGCCGCATCAAGGTCTGCAAGGGCGTGGATGACCATCGCACGGTCCTGGCTATCCAACAGCGCGTCTTGGGGCCGGGGCATCCCAATACCCTAACGAGCCAGGAAAACCTGGCGAAGGATCTGTATCGCCAAAGCAAGAATCCCGAAGCCGAGGCGGAATTCCGCGCCGTCCTGGCTATCCGAGAGCGCGTCCTGGGGCCGGAGCATCCCGACACGCTGGAGAGCCGCCTCCTTCTGGCTTTCGCGTTGCATCATGGCCTGGGCAAGCATGCTGAGGCGGAGGCCGAATACCGCGCCGTCCTAGCCATCCGGGAGCGCATCCTGGGGCCCGAGCATGCCGACACACTGGATATTCGCTGTTGCTTGGCCATGACGCTGGTTGATGAAGGCAAACATGCCGAGGCGGAGGCGGAGTACCGCGCCGTCCTGGCCATCGAGGAGCGCGTCCTGGGACTCGAACATTGGCGAACGCTAATTACCCGCCAAGACCTGATTGATGTGCTGCAAGAAAGGGGGCGGGACAGGAGCTAATAAGTCGGTGGAGACGAACTACCGCCCCGATGGTCCGTTCAACGTTGGGCGGCAATTCGAGAGCGCCTCGTGCGCTCCACTGTTTCTGTCGGCGGCGGTCGCTCACCTCTGGCATTAGGCGTCGTTGCGCACATGACATCCTCACGCACCTTCAGAGTTCTTGTTCGCCTCGTCGGAGTTGCCGGGTTGTGTGTCGGCGCATTTTTTGTTTTTGTCGCCTTTGCCTTCCTTATCTCGAAGAGTCCGGAGGTTCACTCTACCTCGCTCGTCTTCGGTCTGGTTCTCACGGCGGTTTCCTTCTACCTTGTTTGTGGTGCGCCACATTTGGTCAGATTCATTCAACGGAAAGATGAGCATGGTTCCGACGACGCCTAACAATTCGCCGGAGCCAACTGCCGTTGACACTTTCAATTCCGTTGTCGTGGTTCACGCCCGGCATCGGCGGTGGCCCAGCTTTTTTCGTTGACCCACCCCAAACTCACGACCCTCTGACATTATGGACCTGATAACCATCTCGGAACTGGAAGTCTTCTACTGCGTCGGCGTTACGGACGAAGAGCGCGCCACCCCGCAGCGCCTGCTGCTGACCGTCGAATTGCTGCACGACTTCACCATCGCCGCCAGCCGCGACGATCTTTGGTACACGATTGACTACCAGAATGTGACCAACCGCCTGCTCGCGTTCGGTGAGAAGCGAAACTGGAAGCTCATCGAGCGGCTGGCGGTGGACATCGCGGACGCGCTGCTTCGGGAATACAAGCCCGCCGAGGTGGCGGTCGAGGTGAGGAAGTTCAGCATTCCCCAGGCGAAACACGTCGCGGTCTATGTGCGGCGCTCGAAGGCACCGACCCCTTCACGGCGCTGACCGGCGAGGGGCGGTGGCCGGGCCGGGCGGGCCGTGAAGCGCTGCTCATTTGCGAAGGGGCGGCGATTCTGGGGCGACGGCAGCAATTCGCATCCAGGCCCGGTCAGCCTGCGTCGGGCCTGCCTGTGACTCACGGCAGACAGGTGAGGGCCAGTGCATCCGCACGTTGTCGGTGAGCGACTCGGTTCCAGCGAAGATCACACTTTGCAAAGTGTGGAATGGCGCAGCGCCCGCCATTTTGCGTAACGCTCTCGCTCCCGTCGCAACCGTCGTCTCCACCGACAACTTGAGGATGCACCGGGTGAGGGCAACCGGCCTATACCCGTCACAAAACCGACCGCTGGTAGGTCGGGTGCCCTCACTCGGCGTCCCGACCAGGTCTAAAATGAATTGCGGCGGCGGCGAGGAATTGACTTGGCCGCCCGTCCTTCCTAGCATCCCGCTCGCATGTTCGACGTGATTGAAAAGCTCCTTGTCCTCCAGGACCGCGACCGCCGCATCGCCCAAATGCGGGAAGAACTGGCGCGCATCGGCCCCCAGCGGGCCTTGCTTAAGACGCAGGCCGCGGTCGCGCAGGCTACCTTGGACGCCGCCAAGCAAAGCGTCATGCGGCTGGAGAGCGAGCGCAAGAAGCTGGAATTGGAGGTCGAGGCGAAGAAACAGTTGATTGAGCGCTACGCCAACCAGCAGTTCCAGACCCGCAAAAACGAGGAATATCGCGCCCTCTCCCACGAGATCGAAACCTGCCAGGCCGGAATCGCTACGATCGAAGATCAAGAAATCGAGATCATGGAGCAGAGCGAGTTGGCGCAAAAGCAGGTGAAGGCCGCCGTCCAGACACTGGCGGAAACCAACCGGCTCGCCGAGGAGGAATTACGCGGTTTGGCCGGGGCGGAGTTGAATTTGCAGAATGATCTGGCGCAACTGGAATCCAATCGCGCCGAACTGGCGTCCGCCGTGGATGCCGGTGTGCGCTCGCGTTACGAAAGGCTGTTCAAATCCAAGGGCGGCAAAGTGGTCGTCGGCGTGGAGCACGGTGCCTGTGGCGGTTGCCACATGCGGGTGCCGGCGCAATCGCTGGTACTGTGCCGGGCGGCCGAGGAGATCGTCACCTGCGAGAACTGCGCGCGCATCCTCTACTTTGCCAGCGGCATGGATCTAACCTTGGGCGATTGAGCCGCCCAGCGGCGTTCTGGCGGCTGAACCATATCCATGCACTTGGAAAACGGAATCCGGCCTCAACGCAGAGCCGCAACAGAGCAGGAAAAGCAGACAGAAAAATGGGGTTCCTCTGTATTTTTCTGTCTTCAATTTTTCTGTCTGCTTTTCCTGCTCCAATGCGGCTCGGTCGCGCTGCGTCTCGGCGCTAACTTCTGCCCACTTCTACTGCATAGATAAGGCTGAGCCGTAACCATGCTGTCCGGAATTAACGCAAAGGCACAAAGACGCAAGGCGGAATCTTGTCTGCCACACTTCGCTGGGCAGTCACTATTTGGTGAGGACCAAAGACGCCAGCTTCGGTTGCGTTTCTCTTTGCGTCTTTGCGCCTTTGCGTTAATTCCGCACTGAATAGTTACGGCTGATGGCAGGGCCGGTGGCAAGAGAGTCAGCCCCGGTGACACGCCTGCGTGGGGGATGTTGGTCGGAGTCAGAAAGCGAAGCCGCAGCGCAGGCGAATTACGGGACGAGAGTGGGTGGCGTCATCGTTGAAAGGTTTCAGTTCGGGCGCACGACCCGGTAGTAGCGGTTGCCGGCGGACGGTGGCGAGGGTGTTTGGGGAGGGCCACTGTCGGTCCATTGCACGCGGCTGGCACCTGCAACCAATGGCGGCGTCACCTGTTGCCAAGCAACTAAGTCGCTGCTGTATTCGATGTTATAGGTCCGGCCAGGGACCGCGTCGAATTCCAGCCGCATCCATCCATTCGTCAATGTCTCCACGCGCCGGATTAGCAGAGGAATCGCATCCACGGAAACGACCGCAGGCGCCACCAGGTCAATCGCGAAGGATGGATGGGGCACATTGGTCAGTGTGGTTGAGACATAGTCAAGCGTCAGCCCCGTCGTGGCGCCCGGGGGAATGGCCCGCTGGAAAAGCACGAAGGGCTGCCCAACGGCGTTGGTGCCGGTGGCATGGAGTAAGGTGATGTCGGATGGCAGAT
>CAINDV010001098.1 GCA_903847485.1 uncultured Verrucomicrobiota bacterium | reverse complement strand
TTGTACCAGACATGCGGGTGGAAGCCGTTGTTGACCATGATGTTGTTTTCCACCACGCGGAAGAACCCTTCGCGGTTCTTGAGCCCGCCGCGCAGGAACAGATTGTTGTAGATATGGTAATTGCTGGAGCCGTCGTCGAGGTCCACGTCCCAGCCGTGGTCGCAGCGCCAGCGGTTGTTACGGATGATGGTGGTCTTGACCGCGTCGAGGGTTGCGATGCTCTTGTTTGCGTCCCAGCCTGCGTCATCGTTGAGATTCAGGCCGCCGAGCCCCCAATAGCGATCGCGGCCCCACGAGTTGAACGAGCCGTGGTCGCCGGTTTCCTTGACGGTGTCAAACACATCACAGAACTCGATGAGATGACCGCCCCAGCAGCCGTCGCCGATGTTGATGCCGGAGCGCGGCATGTCATAGATCGAGCAATGGCGGATGGTGATGCCCTGCGCGATGTCCACCGAGACACCCGCCGTCTGCTTTTCGACCTGGCCGATGTCATGGATCAGGCAGTCATCGATCAGGCAGTCGGCCGGATAGTTGCTGGTCCTGGGTCCGGGTGTCTTGTCGATGTTGGCGAGTTGGTTGCCCTTGTCCCAGTTGACCGGGTTATAACAAGCGGCGGGATCGCCGATGACCAGCACGCCGCTGCCACCCGCCCGGGCGATCTGGCAACCGTGGAGCGTGATCCGGCGGTTGTAGTTGTTGATGAAGACGGCATTGCCGCCGACCTGGTCGATTTGGCAGTCCATGATCGAGCAGTCTTCCGCACCGTTGATGAACAAGGCTCCACCGCGATAGATCGCCCAGTCCGTGCGCAACAGCGGCTCCTTGGTCTCCATGAACGTCCGCGCGGCGTGGCGGAAGGTCAGCCCTTTGAAACTCAGAAAGCGCACCGGCGCCTGTTCCGTGCCACGAAACTCGACGAGATGCTTCAGGCGCACCGCTTCAAACCTCGCCGCGGCCAGATCAACACCCGCCGGTGGATAGAAGTAGAGCAGGCTGTTCTTTGCATCCAGGAACCACTCGCCGGGCGCGTCGAGTTCCTCGAAGATGTTTTCCACGAAACGGATTTCGTGCATGCCCATCGGCCGGTTGTTTTGCCAGCCCCCTTCGTAGGTGACCTTGTTGTCTGGACCCTTGCCGGTGATGACATAATGCATGCCGCCCCAATGCGCGGCGTGCAGGGCATGGATGAATCCGCCGGCTGGGTCTTGCCAGCGCGCCGCCCGTTCCGGACTGAATGCATCCGCCGCCCAGCCATTGAAGTGGCGCTCCTTGGGGTCGAAGTTCGGATACCGCGCCATCGGTTGGCGTTCGCCATTCACGAACAACTGGTCGGTGGTAAAGCCTGCCGGCAGCTTGGCCCGCAGGATGCCCTCCTTGAAGGGCTCCCACTTGAGATTGCGCATTTGGATGCCGCCGCTGATGACCGGTCGCTCGTT
Organism: uncultured Verrucomicrobiota bacterium; assembly: GCA_903847485.1. Classification (GTDB taxonomy): domain Bacteria; phylum Verrucomicrobiota; class Verrucomicrobiia; order Limisphaerales; family JAJXZI01; genus CAINDV01. Next base: position 2,903 of record CAINDV010001098.1, on the reverse strand, counting down.
TTGATAGGCCTGATAGACGACCGGCGCGGCCTTGGTGCCGGAATCCGCGGCGGTGAGGACCAGGGTTTCGGGAAGATAGTATATTCCCTCCCGGATGAAGACGGTCACGGGCTCGCGCCCGGCCCCCTTCCGCGCCGCCTGCTGCGCCCGCTGCAAGGTGGCGAAGGGTTTCTCCAGCGTGCCCGGATTCGTGTCATTTCCGTTAGGAGCCACGTAAAGCCGTGCGCCCCGCGCATCAGCCGGAGCGAATGCGCCCAATGCCATGGTCATAGCCACTATGGATGTCATGATGTTTTTCATAGGTATCCTTTGCTTGTCGCTATTTAGGGACTGACGCAGGCAGTTCAACATGCGGGTTGCTGATAGAGAGTCCACGCTCATCGGTGACATTGAAATAGAAGATGATTGGCCGCACTGCCGGCAGATTCACCGTCACGGACTTGCCGTTGACCTCGGCCGGCACGCTCTGCCAGATACGGTCCTTGGCGTTGGCGTAATCAAGCTGGGCTTTGGTCACGGTTGCGGAGCCGGCAATCACAGCCGACGCCTTCTCCCCCTCCACCTTCATAGGTCCGACTTTCAGCAACGGTTCACCCTTCTTCAGATAGCTGTCGATGAACGCATCCACTTCGGGGAATGTCCAGATGTGGCCATGACCCCGGTTGATCTGGATGCAGAGCGTGACCGGCGATTTCACCAGATTGTAGGACTTCTGATAGCTCTCCAGCGGATAGGCGAAATCGCTGGTGCCGTTCATGAACAACATCGGGCATTGCGCCTGCCCGAGGTAGCGCGAAGGCTCGAAATTCTCGACCCAGCGCTGCTTCAGATCATCCGCCATTTTGGCAAAGTAATTATCGACCCAGGCGCTCTTCTCATGGATAAAGCCGCAGCCGTAAACCGGGACAGCCGCCTTGAAGCGGTGGTCCAGCCCGGCCACAATACACGTCAGGTAGCCGCCCCAACTGATGCCCGTCAGCGCCGTCCGCTTAGGATCCACCTCCTTGAGCGAGGCCAGCAGGGAATGGCCGCGGATAACCGCCGCCACCGCCTGATAGGTCCAAACATCCTTGGCCTCATCCGGCCCGAAAGCGCTGAACTTGGTGTTATCGCCCTGATCCGGCCCGCCATCCGGCAGCCGCCCGGCCGGTCCATTGCCAGCCAGATCCATCGCCAGCGCGGCGTAACCGTTCTTCACCCAGTGATTGACCCAGTCACGAAAGGCGCCCCCGCCGCCACCATGGACGAGAACGACCCCTGGAAATGGCCCTGGCCCCTCCGGCTTGCCGTAGTAAGCAAACACCCGGGTTGGCTTGCCCTTGAAGATTTCACCAGCGTAATACACCTCTTGGATCTGCTCGCGCGCCTCGCCAAAGGTGGCCTGCGGCACCTTGGACAGCGCCGCCATGTCCCACGGGCCGGTCTGAGCCGCCGAGGCGAAGGAAACCGAAACCAACAAAATGCCGAGGCACAGTAGTTTCTTCATCATGGGTGTTGGTGTGAATTGATTGCTCTCACTCGCTTTGTCAGTGTGGAATGCGTAGTTCCTGGCATTCATTTACCATCTCTTTCCTTGCCGGTCTGTTTCTCCAGCCAGGGCGCGACTTTCTCGGCCCAGCGTGCGCCATGTTCGCGAAGACCTTTGCCGCTGAAATGAACCCCGTCACGAAGGTCGCCCTTGAGCGCGTCGCTGTCGGGGCCTTCCAGAGCGATACCGTCATCCCAAAGCGATTTCTGGGCGGCGCGCATTTCCGGCACGCTGTCGCCGCCATGGGAACTCACTAGCGCGACGAACCAGGGCGCGTCCCAACCGATCTCCCGGCGCGAATCCCTGATGAGTTGCTCGAGATACTGCCGGTAAGGCTTGCCTATCAGCGTGCGCTTGGGATCCGGCTGTCCAGCGTCGGACTCTCCCTGGTGCCACAGCACCGCCCGGAACCCCTTTGGGCCATGCTGTTTCATGCGGGCCGTAAACATGTCAAAAGCCTCCCCCTTGCTCTCCCACTCACCACCGGGGAGCTGCCGCACGCGGCCCTCAAGTGTCGGCGGATTCGGAAAGGTTGTGCCTTTGGGCAGCCACTCGCGCACGCTTGTCGCCCCGATTCCGCAGGCGATGATTCCGACCGGCTCCTTGAATTTGCCGGCGATGGCATCGCCAAACGGCGGCATAAAACTGCCGGCGTCGCCGCTGGCGCCGGGCTGCGGATCGTTCGCTAATTGCCAGTGTTTGCCGTCGAAGGCTGCAACGAGCCCAGTGCTGGTCTTCTGTCTCTCTGCGCCGTGATTCGACGAATTCGACTGTCCGGCGATGACGAAGATGTCCCCCACCCCCACGTGTTCGACAGCCGATTCGCCCAGGACCGTCGGGTCATCACTGGATTTCCGGAAACGCACTCTAAGCGAGTACCAACAGCCTGTTGCCAGTTTGAGCCGGCCGCTGAACTTGCCGTCCTTGATCTGCGCACCCTGAGCCACAACGGTCCAATCGGTCGCCTTCCCCCGCAGCCCGACACCCAACTCAGCCTTTGCCTCGACCAGAGTGACTTCCGGCGGGACGGTTCCCGCCACCTTGACCTCCGCCCATTCTTCCGCATTCCGCTGGAACACCTGGCGCTCGATCGGCAAATCCAAAACGATCCTGGTTTCCGCGGACGCCGGCAGGGCCAACAACAGGGCGGTCACCCCGCACAAGCTAACGTATTTGTTCTTCATCTGACCTTATCTTGCTCGCGTCGTCCGTCAGTCCCCTAACGGGTGGAAGCCTCGATCGGCACCTCGCAGAACGTAAGAGCGGCGATGCCATTCTTCCCGCAGAGGAGGGTCTTGGAATCCCACCTTCTGTCCGTGAGATAGATAATGGTCTTCGCGGCGGCGGGGGCCCCCAGCTTGAGCTTGACCACGCT
>CAINDV010001097.1 GCA_903847485.1 uncultured Verrucomicrobiota bacterium | reverse complement strand
GGGTGGCGAGGTTGATGATGGCATCGCCCCAACCCCACCATTCGAGGCCGGTAAAGCGGAAGCAAAGGCCGGCGAGCAGGAGGGAGAAGAAGAGCGCCCAGAGCAAGGTGCGCTGTTCGCCCCAGGCGTGGCGGAGGACTTGGTGGGAAATGGGCGGCATGGTCTATTCAATAACGAGCGACTTGTCCCAGCGGAAGTCGTAGATATAGGGTTCGGGCGACCCCTTGTCGTTCAGGCCATCAGTCTGGACGTATTGGCAGACGACCGCCTGATTGAGGGTGAGCACCGCGCCGGCCACGCTGGCGATCTTGATGCCGCCGGTGATGTCCACGGCGATTTCATGCGGCTGGAAATTCTCCTGGCGCAGTTGCCCAACCACGAGGCCGCGGAGGCAGGCGAGCACGTCATCGAATTTCTCCAAGTCCACGGCGGGGGCACAGCGCAGGGTCTGCTCGTTCAGTTGCGGCAGATAGGCCGCCACCAACTGCCGGGCGTCGCGCAGGTAGCGGTCGTCGCTGCCGACCAGCCAGACCCGCTCGACCTTGTGCTGATGGGGTTCGATACCACGGAGCAACTGTTGCCAGTTCCAAAACAACCCGGACTTCGCCTTGTCCACGGCGGCAATATCGTCGCGCAGAACGAGGCCGCCGATTTGCGCGGAGGCCGGTGGGTTGGTGGAAGAAACGGTCACCGGGAAACCGTTACCGGAGGGGGCGAACGTGGGAGAGAGGTTTGGCTTGGAGACGATGATGACCAGAGCGCGAATGAGTTTGTGCTGTAGGTGGTCGGCCGCCGGGACCCGAAAGAGGCTGCGGCCCATTTCGAGATCATGCCGCAAATGATGGGCTGCCCAGGCCGCGAACCCCACAACGCCGACGCCACCGCAGATCAGCAACCAGGGGCTGATCGGCTGTTTGACCAAAAGATGATGGGTATCCAGTGCCAGCCAATGCCCGCACAGCAGCGCCAAAACGGCGGCAATGATCAGTGGTTCATGGGTCAGCCGGTGCCGGTAGAGCGTCCAGGCGCAAAGGAGCAACCCGCCCAGCGCCACGACGAAGAAGCCCGTAGCCCAAGCCAGATGATGCACGGCTTCACGCAATTGTTCGTGCAGCGTGACCGAAAAGACATGCCCGCCGATGATGATGGCGAGGGCCGCCAGGAACAGCTTCCACGGGAACTGGTCGGCGCGAGTGTGGCCGGGGTTTGACGCGGGCGGGGTGGGCGCGCTTTCGGTTTTCTCGGCGGATACATTCATGGCAACAGTCGGGAGCGTGGATCATTGACCAGTCGCGGTCGGATTATTCTCCGCCAGAACAAAGACGCCCGGCTCGGAACCGGTGACGAACAGTTCAAACGAGGCCCCTTCTGTCAGTGGGCCGCATAAATCGGGGCGCTGGGGATTGTCCAGCCGCGCTTCGTATTTCTCGCCGCCTTCCTTGAGACGGAAGAAAAGGCTGTCAGCCGAGTGCTTGGGAAGGGGCAACCGGTAGGTGATGAAGACGTGGCTCATGGTGTGGGGCGGATTTAATCAGCGGGAATCGCCCCGAGTTCGTAGTGGTTGGCTTCGGTGAGAAGGACGCGAAGGCGCACCACGGTTCCTTGCGGTGTGGCCTGGCTGAGGTTGGCGGCCTTGGGCTTGCGCAGGATGCCTTTTTCGCATTCCTGGCCGCCTTGCAATCGGCGGAGGGTAAGCCCCCCGCCCGAGTGCGACCCGGTGATACGCCATTCCAAGTCGCGGCCCGTGAGGTTGGGAAGATCATCTTGCGACTTCTCTTCGGCTCGTGGTGGGTCGGGCCTCTGTGGTTCGAGAACGGGCAAACCGACTCCGGGGACGGCCAGCAGCGCATGGTCGTTGGAATCCGCGTAGGCTTGGAAGTCATCGAACGAAGGGTGGCGGAGTTCCATCGGCCAAACGGTGTCTGGGTCCGACATGGCATACAGGGCGCGAAGCTGCGGAGAATTCAGCCAGGCCCCACCGGGGTAGAAGCCATCCATTTCGGCAGCAAAAGCCGCGAGGCACACGGCGAGGTCGGCGGTGGCACCGTCCCGCAGGTAAGTGAGTGAACTGGAATCGAGCACCCGGATGGCTACGGAGCCGTAGCCGAAGGGCTTGGCCGCCCCAAGGGCGAGCCAGTAGCGCCTGCGATCTGCGGCGGACTCCGCCGCCTCGCCCAAGGTCATGGCCCAGAGAATGGCCCCGACTTCGCGCGGTTGGAGGTTGTGGATATGCACCCGCCCGCCGAAGCGGCAACCCGCCGGCAAGGGCCGCATTGGGCTGGCGAGTTCCCAGCGCACTCGGCCGTGCTTCACAGGAGGTTCCGGACAAGGCCTTACAGCCCGGCTGCGCGGGTAGAGCTTCCAACCACGAAGGCGCGCCTCTTGATCGCCCCACCTGAACGGGTGCGCCACCCAGCCGGTGTCCCCGGAAGCGTAAGGCTGTTCCGCGTAGTTGGGAGCGAACATGCCCTTGGGGGTTTGCAGGACGGGCCAGATGACTGGCCGGGTTACGTCGGGGAGATGGGAGCACCTAAGAGCCTCAAACATGACTCGTCCCCGGTGTGAATCGGTCTCCGTGGCCCGTCCGAAGAGGGTTTCGGCCATATCCCACAACCCCGCGAACTGTGCCGGGTCCTGTGTCCGGCGTTGGATTACCCCCTGGCGGATTTCGGCTGTGCCCCACTTTTTGTCTCCCTTGCGCAGGATCCGGCCATTCCCGTCGGTGGGGAACTTGCTGAAGCTCGCGATCTCGGTCGTGAGGCGGAGCACCCCCTTGAGCGAAGTTCCCGGAATGGCGAATTGCTCGTCCGGGCTGCGGAAGAACTCGATCCAGCCGTCCTCCGGGCGGCGGCTGGCGCTGGCAGCATTGAAGCCGAGCCAGTGCTCACGCAGTCGCTTGACATCCTCCGGGTGGTCCTCCGTCCACGTCGCTGGCTTCTCACCATTTCGGATGAACAGCGGGGTCATCGCCTCGACTTCGATCTCGAACCAGCCGGAGATGCCGTCGGAGAAGGGCACGTCCTGCGAAACTTGCGCGGCCCAGTCGGGGAAGAAGACGTGCCGGCTGAGGGGCACGAAGTTGTAAGGCGAGGGAATGGGGAGCGTGGGCATGGGGTCAGGTGGTTGGGGGTTTGGTAGTGGCGGAAGGCTGGCCGTCTTTCTCATCCACCAGTTTGAAGCCGACGAAGCGGCTGGCGAACGGTCGCAGTTCGTCGTGGGTGCCGATGCGCTCGGGGTGGTAGGCGACGTGATAAACGAGGTAGTGCAGCAGGTCGGTGCTGAGCAGGCGCTGGGTAAGCAAAAGACCGTCGGCGGAGGCGGTTTCCTCGAAGTGAGTGATGATCCATCCATCGGCGGAGCGGCGCAGGTGGAGACTGCGGGTGCCGTCGGCGCTGGCGCGCTCGCCAGCCACGGGCCAGGCGGTGGCCGGGGCGAGCTTCGCCAGTTGCGCGGAAAACGCCGTCGCCTCGCCGTGCAGGATTTCAGGGGTGCCGGCTTCCTGGAGCCAGCCGGGGCCGTCGAGTTTGCCGAATTCGGCCAAAGCGGCGGCAGCGCTGGTCAAAGTCTTGGGTTCGGTCGGCTTTGGGATCAATGTGCCAGGGCGCGGCTCAAGGCGCTCGGCCTCGGTGCGCCCCTCGGTGTCCTTCTGGTCGGAAAGAACGGCAGCAAGGACCGCCTTGATGATTTCGTGTTCAGGCTGAGGCATGGGCTGGGGTATTTAAGGGAGTTGCGTCTTGGTTGAACCAGTCATCGTCCGGCGAGCGCTCGCCGGGTTTGGCCGCGCCGGCTTTCGGCTCAAAGTAGCCCAGACCGCGTCCGGCCCCGGCACCGAGAGCGAGGCGGCCCTGCGCGAGGTCCGCGAGCGCGGCTTGGAGGGCCTGGCGGGTGGTGAGCGGAAGCCGGTTAGCGTCGAGGATAGTGAGCTTGAGTTCCGGGAAGTCGCCCTGCCAGAGCGGACGCTCGCAGAAGAGCTTGGAGTCCGCTGCGCCGCCAGTGAAGCGGTCAATGCTGACGTGGGGAATGAGTTGATCGGACGGCTGGGCAGCGGTCCAGTAGAGGTCGTCAATGAGAACACGGCCGCGAGCGGCCTGCTCCTCGGACACGTCGGCTTGGCCTTCGGCGACGAAGCCAAACAGGTCGCGGACGGCGTCGTTGTGGATACCGGTGATCCGCTCCAAGGCGGACTGCGCCACCCGGTGTCCATCCGAGTCGTTGGGGCAATTCCCGGCCACCGTGCAGTCGTCGGCAAAACGCAAGGCGAGGCGATTGCGATGAAAGGCGAGCCGGTGGGACAAAGCCCCTTTGATGGCGCTGCCGGGTAGGAGCAGGAGCTTATCTTCCACGCGGCCGAGGGAGCCGTTCCAGACGATGCGCTCCTCGCGCAGCGGAGCCATGTCGGCGGGTTTTCCCGCGGCGGCGTGAACGTCCTCGCCGCCGCCGAACATCCAGTAGCCGCGCGGTTTCAGGCGGAGGGTGATGGTGACCGAGCCGGGCGGCGGTGAGGGCGGGGGCAAGGGAAAGTGCTCCAGGGTCGGAGGCCATTGCGTCGGATCTGGGGGTGGCGGTGACGATGCGGCCTGCGCTGGGCCGGATTTCGGCGGCTCGAGGTGGGCAGGGTGGGCGGCATAGTCCGCGAAGTCTTGTCTGTCCCCGAGGTGGAAGCTGCGGGCACGAATCCGCTCGACCTTGAAGGCGCCGTAGCCGCGCCGGGACTTGCCACCGAGGCGGAGGACGCCGCTGGTAAGGGTGGCCAGCAAGTCTTTCCAATCTTGGTCGTCTTTCAGGTGGCTCACCAATTCCAGTTCGAAAGTGAAACGGTGCCCGGCCGCGACGGGGCTGTCGTCGAACTTCCCCTGGTGCGCTGCCGCGCCGCGATGGGTGAGGCGGACGTGGTCGCGGATGCGTAGGCCGAGGGCTTCGTTAAGCACCGGGTCGTTGGTGAGGCTGGTGCGTGGCCAGAGGCCCTCAACCGGCTGATCGTTGCGGTCGTGTATGGCGGCCCAAGTGAGGCTCAGGCGGGAGCCACGGCCTTCGTCGTTGGTCTGGTGGCCGAAGATTTGGTTGGTGCGGTCCTCCGCCTGCTTGCGAGCGGCGGCAGCCGGGGCGCCAGCGGCGACGAATGCGGCGCTAACCCGTTCTTGGAACGTCGCGCGCAGTGCGCCCGCGAGGCTGCTGCCGGGAAGCGCGGGCAAGCCGTTGGCGTCGGTGACGACCAGTGCGTCCGCGCCATAACCGCCCTCGCCGGTGCCGACGTGGAAAGGGGTGGTGAACTCGATGACCACGCGGGCAACGTGGCGGAAGGGGTGGGCTTTCGGGGCGCTGGTGCTCATGGCTGGGCCTTTGTGGCAGGGGCTTTGGGAGTCTGGGGGCGAGGTTCGTCGTCGTCCTTTTGCTGTAAGGTGCGGACCAAGTGCTCCGCGGCGGCGGCGATGGCGGCGCACACCAAGGCACCGCCCTTTTCCGGCGCGGTGTCCAGTGCGGCCTGTAGTTCGCTCCACAGTGCGGGGTGCCTCTCGGCGTGCTGCCAATACCTCTTCCGCAGGCCGTGGTCGCAATGCTCGGTCAGCAATCGCCGCAACTCCACAGCATCGCCGCGGGCGCGCACCGCCCGCTGGCGGACCTCACTCCACTGGCTTCTCCCGGAGCGACCAAGGCGCTCCGCTTTGGCCGCCTGTTCATGGAATGGGAGCCACTTCTTGGCCCAGGCGCGGCCTTGGTTCAAAGCCACATTCTGATGGTCGCGATCGGTCTGCCGGGCCTCGACCCAGCCGGCCAGCAGAGGGGCTGAAGTCGGCGGCGGCAGGCTGGGATCGGGTGGTTCGTCTCGCGGCAGCTTGCGCAGGTCGGGCAGGGTCAGAACGAATTGCGGATTGAGCACCACCCAGCCCAAGCCTTCCTCGCGGTGCTCCCCGATGCCGCCGGCCAGTTTGGCAGGGACGGCCCGCAGCTCGGTTGCGGTCGCCGGCTGGTCATCCGCGCGGGCGAAGGTAAGCACGCTGCCGCGGGTGATGACCTGCCGCTCGGTGAGCCGGGAATGGTGGAAGGAATTCCACGGCGAGTAGCGGCGGGTGCGTAGGAAGCTCCGGTCGGGGCGGAACTGCCACTCCGGCGACAGGCCGAAATCCGCCGCCACCGGAGCCAGCCGGGCGCCACCGGGGCCGGCGAGGGCGAGGTCGCTGGCGAGGTATAACTGGAGCGGCATTTTCGGCGCGTCCGGTTCGTTCGCCATGACCCCACCGGGGAGCGCCAGCGGTTCCGCGACCGACTGCGCGGCCAAGGTGATGTTCACGTGGCCAAACTGCGCGCTGCGGGAGCGGCCGAGGGCAATGCCGGGGCTGGTCAGGACGCGAACGATCTCGGCGACCTTGGCGGTGAGCGCGGAGTCGCCGTGGTTCCAGCGGAGGGCGGCGCGGAACCTCGTCCCGGCAGGCAGGGTTTCGTACTCGAAGAGTTGCCGGTCCTTGGCGCGACCAAAGGTCTCGCGGTCGAGGGCGGTCTTGAGCAGGTAGTCGCCGTCGAGTTCGAAGTGGGTTCCGCCCTCGGTGACATGCCCGGTGCGGAGCTGTTGGGCTTGCTCCTTCCTTTCCGTCCGGGCGCCGGCTGCGAGCTTGGTGTCGGTCAGGCCATTGATGGCGTCGCCTTCAATACCTTGCTGTTTGATGAATTGGCGGTTGAGCGACACTGGCCAACCAGGAGCGCCGGTTTTCGTCAGCGGCAGTCCGTCGCCGAAGCACACCTTGCCGCTGAGGAATACCTCCGGCCCGAAGCCTGGCTGTTTGAAGAGGCGGGCCGCCGCCGCGCCGAGCAAGACCGAGCCGGGCAGGTAATCCAGCGAATCGTGTCCGCCGGTGGTCGCTGCGCTGAGGCTGAGGATGACGTCGCTGAGCAGTTCGATTTCCAGCCAGACACAACCGGCTTGCTTCGCATCGTCTGGTAAGACAGCTCCGGTGGAGGAGCCATTTGCAGGCGGGTCTTCCGTCACGCTCACCTGACACCGCCCCAGGCCGCGATGGCGATGGCTGCCCAAGGCGCGGATGAGCGGAGCGCATTGCCTCAGGGTTTCCACCCAGGAGCCGTCGTCCGGGCTGGAAACCTTGGCGGTGAGGGTGAGGGGCGGGCAGACTTCGATGGTGCGGAGCGATTGTGCATCCGCCACGCCGTTCTCATCAAGGGCCGTGGAGGACACGGTTTCAAACAGGGCCGCCTGGCGGGCTGCGCCGCCGTCGCGGAGCCAAGCCGCAAGCTCCGGGTCCAACGTGGCGGTGGTGACGGTGAGTTGCCCTGGATCGCGCCCCGGCCGTTCGTGGTCCGGTTGGGTTCCCTCCGCGTTGGTGGTGGTGGGATCTTTGGGGCCGAAAAGCAAGTCGGTCTGATTCTCGGCGGCTGGTTGGTGATCTTCCGCTAGTTGCACCGCATCACGCAGCAGACCCTTGACGGTCTTGCCGGGGAGATAGGGCAGGCCGTCGCGGTCGCGGATGACGAGTGCGTCGGCGTCGCCGCCCCGGCCCAAGCCGGAGCCGGCGTGCCACCAGGAAAACAGTTCGATGGTAAGCGTGGCGGTTTTCATGGGGTGGTTTCGGTGGGTTTGCAGCCGAGATGGCGCAGTTCGAGAGCGTCGTAGAGCGGAGTGATGGACTTGGGGCGGCCCTCTCGGTCATCCGGGACCGATTTCCACAGGCCGCCGCCGGTAAGTTGCTTGAGAGCGGCCCCCAGTTTTTCCCAAGCCGCCGGGTCTCGCTCCTTCACCACCTGGCTCAACCGCTCAAACGCCTGGTCCGCAGCAGTCTTGCCTTCGTAGGCGCGGGAGACGAGGCTGCGCAGCCCGCTGCGGGGAAGTTCTTTGCCGTCCTCTTTGCTGTCCAGCGCCTTCACGAGAGAAAGCAGGTCGGACAATTTGGGCAGGCCATCCAGCGAGCGACCGCCGCAGAGATATGGATTCATCGTCAGGGCCACGCGGTCGGGACCGCTGCCAGCATGGAAGGCGTGCTGGACCACAACCTCGCAGTCATCCGAGGGCAGCAGGGAGGACTTGAGCCGCAGGAAGGCGAGGGCGGAGGCTTTGCGTTCGGTCTGCTTCTTGGCGAAGCCGCAGAGCCTTTCCGCCAGCGCGTAAGCGCGGGAGAAGGGGAAGTGGCTCTTGCAGAAGACGACGCCGGCGCAGGCGGTGAGGGGTTCCAAGCCAGGAATTGGTTCACGCAGATCACCTTTTTCGGAGATGAGTTTGAAGCGCGCCTCGGTTTCCTGTTCGAGTGCGGCGAGGTAATCCGCCACGAACTGGATCGCGTGCCTCGCACGGATCACGACAGTGAAGTCCTCGCCAGCGCAAACGATGGGGCGGACGGGGATAGGCCAGGGATCTCCGTGACGGCCGGGCTGACTTTGGTTCGCCTTCTCTTCCTCTTGCAGGGTGGTCTTGATTACCCGCCGCATCGCCGCCCGCGCTGCTGCGAGTGAAGCAGCCTCAATCGCATCGCAAAGCGCCGTGTAGGTCTGGGCCGCCTGCTTGCTTTGTTGAAGTTGTTTGGTGCAGGCCATCATAGCGGTGCCCAAGCCGTTGGCGTCGGCGTGGATGACGGCCAGATAACTGTTGTCGGATGTCGCGATCTGCGTGAGGTCGAGGGGCCAGCGTTTGATGCGCGGCCAGTCTTTGTCGTGCTTCGGAATCAGGTTCCGAAGGTCATCCGCTGCATTCTGATATTCCTCCGGCACCACCTTGCTCAGCAGCGTGTGGCCGGAGGTCCATCGGGCCGCCTGGCGCTTGCGGGCGCTCTCGTCGTCCACGACGTCCTGTTTCCCGGTCTTGCGCTGCTCGTCTTTTAGCGCCGGCACACATTGCGCAGCGGGCAGCCCTGTGCGGCGGTTGCGCGCAACCCACGGCCCGGCCTCCGGTAGGGCCGCCGCCGGTTGGTTACGGTGGGTGTTGATCTCATGCTCCGCCTGAACAATCGCGGCACCGAGCTCATCGGGTTTGACCTCCACCAGCGCCACGGCCATCTCCAGACCCGGCGCAAACTGGCTGGTCAGCAGCGGACAGATTCGCGCCAGGCGGCGCGCGTCCTCCTCCCGGTCGAAAAGAATCCGGGCCGCGCCCGAGGCATCGGTCAACACCGTGTGCCGTCCCAGGTCCGGTTGCATTTGACCGAGCACCTTGACCAGGAAGCCGGTGTCCTTGGCTCGCGGCAACGCCTCGATGAGTTCGCTGGCGCCGATCATCTCCTTCAGCGGATCGCTGCGCAGCACGTAGCCTTGCAGTCCCTTGGCGGCGGCGATAAAGAGCCATTGGGGGTGGGTAGCGGTGGGGTTCATGGAGTGTTTGCAGGAAAGGAGATTCGCAGCACCTGCCAACCGGTGATCTTTTCGGCGGGCACTTCCTCGCCGATGGCAGGGCGGTAGCCCGGGACGTAATTGGGTGACAGCACCCAGCATTCTTGGAAAGTCTCCCCCGCCAGGCTCGGCAGGTTCTCCGGGGACAGCGAAAGCGCGGGCCGTTCGTGGGTGGGCGTCAAGTCAACCTCCGCCAGCACCGAGGCCGCACGCACCGTGCTTGCATGCCCCCAAAAGGAAACCACGCGAGCCTTCCCCAACGCCCTACGCAACTCGCCCAGCGGCGCGGGTTCGAAGACGGCCCGGCGGCGAATCAACGCGGGTGGGAAAGTGTTGCCGACAAGCACCGCTTGGGGCATTCCCTTTTCTTCTTGGTTGCCAAGTTCCATAAACAACACTGGAACGTAAGGAGCAAGATCGCAAATGCAAAGGAATTTCCGCTGGCAACGAGGGTTCGCCAGAGGTCGCGGGGAGGAATACGCGGCGCAATCGCACAAGTCCGAAAGCCAAGGCTCCAAACTGGTGGCGAAGGACGTTCCCGCAACTCACGGGCAAAACCAATCGGAGAGGTTGCGAGCCAGGTTCTCGACAACGTCTTCAAGATGTTGGATTGCATGCCCAACGGAGCAGATGGTGCCGTGGGCCGAGTCGGTGACTTTGGCGGTGTAGGTGGTGGCCACTTTGATGGCGATCTCCGGTTCCTGCATGAAATTTGGAAGCATCTGTCCATCCCCGCTACCAACGCGGTCTCGCCGATTGGATGACTGGTCGGGTAAGGAGGTGGTCTTGCGACCACCCCCTCCCCTTAGAACCGGACGTGAGACTTTCGCCTCATCCGGCTCAAGCCAATGCAAAGCCCCGCGTGAGCGGAGCCGGTTTCACGACGGTTTAATCCCGGCTT
>CAINDV010001096.1 GCA_903847485.1 uncultured Verrucomicrobiota bacterium | reverse complement strand
GTACATCACGGCCAGCCCCGAACTCCTCAAGTTAGCGACCCAGCGTTTGGAACGGCCGAAGGGAGGGTTGTTCGCATGAAAAGCCCACCCACCTTTGCCGGGTTGCTGCAGTCTTTCTTTACGGATCGGCTGCTGGGCCAACGCAATGCCAGCCCGCACACCATTGCCAGCTATCGGGATACGTTCCGGCTCCTGCTTGCCTTCGCCCAGGATCGGCTGCGCAAGCTCCCCACGACGGTGGCGTTTGAGGATTTGGATGCGCCCTTCATTGGCCGTTTCCTCGACCAACTGGAAACCGGCCGTGGCAATACCCCAAGGAGTCGCAACATCCGCTTGGCCGCGATTCACTCGTTCTTCAAGTATGTCGCGCTCGAAGACCCGAGTCGGGGCGGCTTGGCGCAGCGGGTGCTGGCCATTCCTTGCAAACGCCATAAGACCAAACCGATCGATTTTCTCACGCGCCCCGAGATCGAGGCCCTCTTGGCCGCCCCCGACCCCAAGACTTGGATGGGCCGTCGCGACCGCACGCTGCTGCTGGTGGCGGCGCAAACGGGGCTGCGCGCTTCCGAGTTGATTGGACTCCGCTGCCAAGATGTCACCCTCGGAACGGGCGCTCATGTGCAGTGTACGGGTAAAGGACGCAAACAACGCTGCCCCCCCCTTGCGCAAGGACGCCGTCGTGGCTCTGCGTGCCTGGCTACGCGAACGCCACGGTCAACCCGCCGACACGCTCTTCCCCAATGCGCGCGGGCAGCCGCTGAGCCATGATGGACTGGCTTACCTCCTCGCCAAACATGTCGCCACCGCCCGACGCGGGGGTGCTTCCCTGGGCAACAAACGGGTCTCCCCGCATGTGCTCCGACACAGCTTGGCGATGGATCTGCTCCAACACGGCGTTGACCGGTCAGTCATCGCGCTCTGGTTAGGCCACGAAACCCTGGATACCGTCCAAGTCTATCTGCACGCCAATCTTGAGATCAAAGAACAGGCTTTAGCTAAAACCAAACCGTTCAACGGGCAGCCGGGTCGCTATCGGCCGGATGACCAGTTGCTCGCCTTCCTGCAGGGTCTTTGATTATTCCGAGTCGAAAAACCCAGAAAACCACTAGCCCGCAAGGTTTAACCACATTCCAATGCGCCACTCGGAATAATCCGGTGCTCGGAATGATGCTGCTTATGCCGAGCTCGGCATAAGCGGCATGCCTTCGCCATTCACCGTTTGAGCCGTTGGTATCGTCGGTGAATTAGCGTCTCCCGGCGGCTCCCTTGGTTATCCGTTTACATGGGGCACAAGAACATCCTCGGAACCGAAAAGTATCTGACGACCACGCCCGAGTTACTGGCGTTGGCCGGACGCCGCTTTGCGGAGCACTGGCGCAAGGCTGCGCGATGAAAGCGGCACGCCCAGACCTATTGCTTCCCTTGGTGGAGTCGTTCTTCCGGCAGTACTTGGAGTCAGTTCGGGGGGCCAGTGCCCACACCCTCCGAGCCTATCGTGATACCCTGCGGATGTTCTTTGAGTTCCTCGCTTCCCGACGCCGGGGTTATCTCGACCGACTGAGCCTGGAGGAAATGACGGTGGAACAGGTCATGCGGTTTCTCGACCATCTGGAGACGGCCCGTCACAATCAAGCCACGACCCGGAACTGTCGCTTGGCCGCCCTGCGCTGCTTCTGCCGGCATCTGTTGCGGCAGGATCCGGCGCGTGCGGGACAATACCAGCGCATCCTGGCGCTGCCCGCCAAACGCACGCGCGTTGAGCCCCCGGATTACCTGGAACCTGAAGAAGTGAACAGCGTCCTGCGCCAGATTCAGCCCGACACGGCCTATGGACTACGCGACCGTACCCTGGTGCTGTTCTTGTACAATACTGGCGCGCGGATTGGCGAGGCGCTCCAAGTTCGCTGGCGTGATCTCCAACTCCAGATCCCGCGGCAGGTCCGCGTGCATGGCAAGGGAGGTAAGGATCGACTGTGTCCGCTCTGGACGGACACCGCCCGCCTGCTCCGCCAACTACAAAACCGTTGTCCCTCACCGGTGGAAGGCTTTGTCTTCTTGAATGCCCGAGGCCAACCGTTGACCCGCGATGGCGTGGCCTACCGGCTCCAACGCCATTTCAAGCTGGCTCAAGGCGGTCAACCCGAGAGCCGCCACCGCAAACTTACGCCCCACATGCTGCGCCACAGTTGCGCCGTCGCGCTGCTGCAAGCCGGTCTCGATCTGACCGTCATCCGCGATTACCTTGGGCACAGTTCCATCGCCACGACCGGCCGATACCTGCAAACCAACTTGGAGATGAAACGCCAGACACTCGAAGCGTTTTGGAAAAGAGCGGGCTTGGAACCCGTCCGGACTCGACCCTGGCGGCCGAACAGCAAAATGCTGGCGTTCCTGCAATCGCTATAGCGAGCTTCATTATCCAAAGTTAGCGTCGTCGTGGGAGGCGCTTTCACAGGCCTTTCACGCTCCCACTCCAGATAATAATGGACTCGGGATAGTGTGCTTAACGGAGTAATGGCGAGTAATGACCGAGTAGTGGCAAGTAGTGCTTGAGTAAGCTCAAAACTGTGGTATCTAACTCCCGAAATGACGCGCAAGGCGTCCGATTCCGACTCCCGCCTCCATTCCTAACTGCTTGTGCAGCAATGGTCTGGGTGAGCGTCACTGGCTGAGTTTCAGTGGATTCTTCAGTGCTTGAGCTACTCAGGCACTACCGGCGCCGGCCC
>CAINDV010001095.1 GCA_903847485.1 uncultured Verrucomicrobiota bacterium | reverse complement strand
TAATTTCGCCGATGACATCCTCTTCCGGGGCTCCTCATCTGGCGAAGTTTCATTTTTATTCACTCGCATCATCATCGGCTGCGTGGGCGGCGGCAGCAATTTCGCCGGGGGTGGCCTTCCCGTTCATGCAGCGCAAGATCGCCGGGAAGAACAATTACCGCATCGTGGCGGTGGAGCCGGCCTCCTGCCCGTCTATCACCAAGGGCGAGTTGAAGTACGACTTCGGCGACACGGCGGAAATGACGCCGCTGCTGATGATGCACACCTTGGGACACCAGTTCATGCCGCCCAGCATCCACGCCGGCGGCCTGCGTTATCACGGCATGGCTCCGATGGTCAGCCACGCGGTCAAACTCGGGTTGGCCGAAGCCACCTCCTATCCCCAACTGAAGGTATTCGAGGCGGCGGTGCTTTTCGCGCGCACCGAAGGCATCATCCCCGCGCCGGAGCCTTCCCACGCCATCGCGGCGGCGATTGACGAAGCGATCAAGTGTCGCGAGGAAGGCCGCAAGAAAACCATTCTCTTCAATCTCTGCGGACATGGCATGCTTGACCTGCCCGCTTATGACACTTATCTTTCCGGCAAAATGAAAAATACGGAAAACGGGGACTAACCCCCAACTAAGTCACTAACATCCAAGTAAGAATCCATATCATGAAAACTCGCACTCAACTCGCGTTCCTTGCTGTCAGTTTGTCCACCGCCGCCACGGCGATGGCGCAAAACCATTATCCTGCCGGCGTCGAAGGCATCAAAGCCGCCTCGCTGCCTCCGCCCGGAGTCTATCTCCGCGATTACAACTACACTTATTGGGCCGACAAGTTCACCGCGGGCCCCCCCGGCTTCGACCTAACGGCCTACGTGCAGGTGCCGCGTATGGTCTGGATCAGTGACTACAAGGTGCTGGGTGGTAACTACGGTGCCGATGTGCTGGTGCCGTTTGTCTATCAGAATCTTAAGTTCCAAGGCTACACCGGGAGCAAGTTCGGCTTGGGCGACATTTGCGTCGAGCCGGTCACGCTCTCCTGGCACCCGAAGCAGTTTGACTTTGCTGTCGGCTACGCCTTCTGGGCGCCTTCCGGCAGTTACCACTCCACCGATCCCGTGTCACCCGGAAAAGGTTTTTGGACGCAGATGCTCACCGCCGGTGCCACATGGTACCCCGACGCGAAGAAGACTTGGAGTCTTTCCGTGCTGAACCGCTATGAGTTCAACAGCATCCAGCAGGACACGGGTATCCGTCCCGGCCAGATGTACACGCTCGAATACGGTATCGCCAAGGCGCTTACCCCGGCGCTCGAAGTCGGCGTCGCGGGCTATTACCAGAAGCAGACCACTACCGACAGCGGGACAGGTGCCTCCGGTATGCGCGACGGTGCCGCCGCCATCGGCCCGGAAATCACTTACGCCTTCCCGAAGATTATGCTCTTCACCTCGCTGCGGTATGAACGCGAATTTACCGCCACGGATCGGCCGCAGGGGAACATGGTGAACCTGACGATCACCAAGCGATTCTAACCCGTTTCTCACAGCCATTCCGGCCCGCCTGACGGTAACCTTCAGCCAATTCATTTCCCGGGCTGTTTCAACCCCGTTCTCTCTCTTTATCCGGGAGATCAGCGTGGTCGGCTTGACGCCTAGCAACTCCGCCGATCCCTCCGCTCCATTGATTTTCCAACCAGCCTTGTCGAGGACTGCGATGAGGTTTTCGCGTTCACGGCGCTGCATTGCCGCTTCGGTAAGAAACTCGATGCCGGCCTTGGCGCTAGGACGGACGGGGGAAGAAGGCGGAGCGGGTGCGGAATCTGTCACTGGCAAGTCGAAGTGGAGAGGACCACTGCGTGCCAGGATGACCGCGCGTTCGATGACGTTGCGCAGTTCCCGAACATTGCCCGGCCAGTCATAGTTCTGAAGCTTGGCTAGATGTGAGCGCAAAAAATCAAAATCATCGCTTGCATTGCGCTATTGCATGCATATAATTGGGCAGCAATTGTTTAGCCTAGAATAAGCGCCCCCTCAAACCGCCCGATCAGGGCCTGCAAAACCGGCTTTTCAACGCCGAATTCGGGGCCTGGTGGCACACGCAACTGGCCCCCGCGGCCCGGCGCCGGCTGGATCAGGGGAGGGAAGGAGTCCTGCGCCGTCGCCG
>CAINDV010001094.1 GCA_903847485.1 uncultured Verrucomicrobiota bacterium | reverse complement strand
GCCAGCGTTGAAGAACTCCCGTGGCGTGCGGGTCGGCGGCGTGGGGACGGGCGGGGCGTTGGTTGAAGAATTGGTGAGGGCGGACGGGAAGTTGGTCAGCGCCGGGATGGAATTGGTCTCGCCGTGGGCCGACAGAAGCGCGGTGAGGAAGGCGAGGGCCAAAGTCCGAAGTCCAAAAGGAGCCAAGCCGAAACTCAGAAACTCAGAAAAGGGAAGAAAGAATTTGGAACTCATGAACTCAGGAAACTTGGAAAGGAAAGCTGCCAAGCAGCTCATTCCAGAAAGTCTCTTCCTGAGTTCCTGAGTTCCTAATTCCCCAGTTCCCCTTTTGAGTTTCTGAGTTTCGGCTTTGTTCATTTCTTCTTTCGGCTGTCGGATTTCATGTCTTCTCCCACCGCCGGGTGCCGATGAGCGACTCCGCCACCAGCAGCACCAGCAAGCCAGCTACCACCCAGTGAAAACGGTCCACGCCGAGCTTCCGGGCGTTGGAAAGATGTGGCAGATAGGCGCCGGTTTCAATGACGCGCCGCACTTTGCCCAAGCCTTCGCCGAGTCCGCCGAGCGGTTCGTAGGCACCGTGCGTCACTTGGGCGATCTCGCGGAGAGTCTGCTCGTCGAGCCGGCTCACGACAACCTGGCCATTGGCGTCGCGAACGGTGTCCACCTGACCGCGTTCGTTGAGGACTTGGATCGGTCCGCCAGCGGGCGTGCCGACGCCGATCGTGAACACGACGACGCCGTTGGTGGCAAGACGGCTGGCTTGCGGGACGCCAGTCTTTTCCAAGTCTTCACCGTCGGTCAGAAGAACGAGAATCTTGCGACGCTGGTTCTTTTCCATCGCGGCGGCGGCTTCATCCAAGGCGCGTCCGAGGCTGGTGCCAACAACGGGAATGGTGCGCTCGTCCACGGCTTGGAGAGCGTCGCGAAAGGCGTCGTAGTCGAAAGTCAGCGGGCATTGCAGAAACGCCTGGCCGGAGAAAGCCACCAAGCCAACGCGCCCGCGCCCGTGCTGCTGAACGAAATCCTGGATGGCAAGCTTGGCGCGTGTGAGGCGGTTCGGGCGAACGTCGTCTGCCAACATGCTGCGGGAGGCATCGAGGATGAAAACGATGTCCTCGCCAGTGGCGGCAGAGTGCTCGCTGGTCTCGCCCCATTGCGGACGAGCCATCGCCAGACCGGCCAACGCCAGCGACAGCGCCAAGAGGATTTGCTTCAGCGTGCGCCGACCTGGACTGTGCGAGGCAAGCAAGCCCTCCAGCAGGTGAGGCGCGGCAATCTCGGCGAGTTGCCGTCGCCGCCGCCTCGCGGCCCACTCGAACAGCGCCAGCGCCAGCGCCGGCCCGACGACAGCGAGCCAGAGCCAGTGCGGTTCGGCGAAATGTGGGTTGGAGAAGGACATTGGTCAGGAATGAAGAATGAAGAATGCAGAATGAAGAATGAAGAAATGCTGCGGCGCGCGGCGGGCTGCCGTCATTCTGCATTCTGCATTCTTCATTCTGCCTTTCCTCATGGCACTCTTCTGTATCGCGTGTTGGCCAGGGCGAGTTCCAAAGCCAGCAGCGCCACGGCGGCGAGCAGCGGCCATTGGAACAGCGGCGTGTAGGTGGTGAAGCGGCGGAGCTTCACTTCGGTTTTCTCCTGGCGATCAATCTCGCGATAGATTCTCTCCAACTCGCGACGGTTCGTGGCGCGGTAGGACTTGCCGTTCGCCAGGGTGGACATTTGGTCCAGCACGGAGTAGTTCGCCGGCTGGAGGGCGATTGTTGGAATGATGTTCCCCGCCGGGTCGAGCCGCAGTTTGCCGGTGGAAGGATCAAAGGCGGGCAACATGCACGGTTCCTCCCGGCCGATGCCGATGGTGTAAAGCTTGGCCCGCATGGCGGCGGCGAGTTCAGCGGCAGGCACGGGGTCAATCTCGCCTTTGTTGTTGTCGCCGTCGGTGAGGAGAATGATGAGCCGGCTCTTGCTGTCCTTGAGTGCTTTCAGACGCTTGGCGGCAGCGGCGGTGGCGTCGCCGATGGCTGTGCCAAGCTCGCGAATCATGCCGATGTGGAGGCGGTTGAGATTGTCGAGGAGCCAGTCGTGGTTGAGCGTGAGCGGGCTGGCGAGGTAAGGCACGGCGGAGAAAACGACGAGGCCGATGCGGTCGTTTGGCCGGCGCTCGATGAAGTCGCGGAGCACGTCCTGCGCGATGGAGAAGCGCGAGATGCGCTCGCTGGGCTTGCCCATGTCTATGGCCATCATTGACCACGACATGTCGAGCGCCAGCACGATGTCCACGCCGCTGGCGGTGGTTTCCGTCTGGTAATGGGCGAAGCGCGGGCCGGCCATCGCCACCACGCCGAGCGCGACGGCCAGCAGGCGGAGAAAGAACAACAGCCGCCCGGCAACCGAACGCGCCGCGCCGCCCGCCGCCCGAACGAGGTCCGCGCTGGGAAACCGCAGCGCCGCCAACCCGCCGGCGCGGCCCCGGAGGAAAGCGTAAACCGGCAGCAAAGCCAGCAGCGCCAGCGCCCAGGGGTATTGGAATTCAAAGTGCGAATTCATTGGCGCTGGGAGTTCCCCGCAGGTTCAGGGACGGCCGCGGATTGCGAAGGAACCTTCTGAAGCTGGGATTCGATTTGGCGGACGATTTCCAGGGCGCGGGCAGCGAAGCCAGGGCTCACGGCTGGCGTTACCGGGGCGAAATGGAGCGCGTCGCAATCGCGGAGGAGTCGAGCCAGGGCGTCGTGAAGCTCGGGCGCTAGTGGCGCCGACGCCTCGCCGACGGGAGGAGGATTCTGCGGGCGGGGCGCCCGCAAGACTGTTGCAGGCGGGGCGCCTGCGCCACTAAGCGGAGTCGCGGAAGGCTGGCGGCGAAGCGCGGCGAGAAGCTCTTCGGTGGTGAGTTCGCCCGGCGGAAGGTCCAACGTGGTCTGAGTGAAACGGCGTAGTTGCCGAGCAACTTCGCTGGCAGTGGCGGCATCGTCGGGGCGGCCATGGAGCGCTTCCAGAGCTTGGCGGGCGAGTGTTGCCGGCGGAATGGGCTGGGGTGCGAGGCATCGCAGAAGCGTGCGAACCAGCGGCACCATAACGATGACGACGATGACGCTGCTGATGACGACCGTCCAGCCGTGCGCTTCCCAGAAGGTCGGCGGAATCTCAGTGAGCGGCGGGAGGAGTTCTGGGATTTTGTTGGTGTCCAGGGCCAAGGCGGAAGAGGGAGCGGCGAGAAGCAAAATTCGAAATCCGAAGCCCGAAGTCCGAAAGAAATCCGAAGCCCGAAATCCGAAAGGAGCCAAGCCGAAACTCAGAAACTCAGAAAGGGAATTTGGAAATTTGGAACTCAGAAACTCAGGAATGATGGGAAAGAAAGCTGCGGAGCGCCGGCCTCCGGCCCGGCGTGGTCGTGCGGTTGGTCTGAGCAAGTTCGTGCCAGGCCGGAGGCCGGCGCTCCGATGGCTCTTGGATACGTCATGGCGGCTCCAGATGGTGAGTCCTTCCCCATTCCTGATTTCCTGAG
>CAINDV010001093.1 GCA_903847485.1 uncultured Verrucomicrobiota bacterium | reverse complement strand
GTCGGAATACGTCGCCACACCACCTTCCATATTGGCGTTTGGCCCCACGCCTTGGGTCCAGCCCGCGCCGGTGTCGGCGGTGATGGTCGTTGAACCCGGTTTGTAGAGTGTTTCAAATCCGCCGTTGGGGACGGGGATCTCCCCTGCTTTGGCGGCCGGGCCGGTGCTGAAGAACGCCGCGCTCACCGCCACACCGAGGGCGAACTGTTTCAGCGCGCCTCTCGTAATCTCGATCGTATTCCATTTTTTCATAACTTAACTCTTAGCTCTTTCTTTTCTATGACGCTCGCGCGTCGTTGGTTTCGAACCCTGCAATGCGGCACCACGACATCCCGCCAAGCATGTTCATGCCCGGCAGAATCGCCCTGACACCTGTTAACATTCTGGGTCACTGGTCAAGACTGCCGCAACCGGGGATTTTGGCAACTACTATTTTGCGTCGAGCGGCGTCCCCTTTTGCGCTCGCGGCGGGGAGGGCAACGCTGGCCAAACGGCAGTCTGGCCGGGTGGCTGGGAACCCGCACAGCAATTCTTCCAATGAACTCACCCACAAATCGCCGGAGCGCAGCAATGAACGGAAACAGGTTCATCGGCCCTGCCACGCGCCCAGGGCGCTTGGCCTGCTCATTATGGCCCTGCCACCCCCCGCTGGGTGAGGGCACCCGGCCTACACCCCCACCAAACCGCCCGCTTGTAGGCCGGGTGCCGTCACCCGGCGTCCCGGTCTGGTCTATAGTGAGAACTGCGGGAACCCGCAGGCCGGACCGTGACCACGGGGGACAGCGGGAGTGATGTTGCCCCCCGGCTGCGGAACGCAAAAGGGCGGGCGCAATGGCCCGCCCTTCGGTTGGGTTGTCGAGTCTTACACCGGTAGCTTCCACGGCTCGCGATTCTGGCGGTTGATCCAGGTGTTCGCCTCGGCGTCGCCGATGAATTGCTCCTTGGCCGGATCCCACTTCAACGTGCGATGATTCCAGTAAGCTAGGTTGCCCAGGTGACACACGGTGGCGGAACGCGCGCCGATCTCGACGTCGCAAATGGGCCGCTGGCGTGTCTTCACGCAGTTGAGGAAGTCGCGGAGGTGATCGCCGCTCTTGTAAAGGTGGATGCCGTTCTCAGGAATTTTCTCCTCCCCAATCGAATCGGGCGTCGCCTTGAACTGGCCGCGGTTGACGAGAATCCGGCCTTTGTCGCCGATGAACAACACGCCGCCGCTGTCGCCGTGCTCCAGCACGATGCCATTGGCATAGACGAACTTGACGCCCTTTTGCGCCTTGGGATCCGCCGGCGGGATGATTTCCACCGGCCCGCTCGCGTCCATGCCGAGGCCCCACTGGGCGATGTCGAAATGATGCGCGCCCCAGTCGGTCATCATGCCGCCGGAGTATTCGCGGTAACTGCGCCAGTTCGGGAAGTGGCCGTGGACGCCACGCGGGCTGAGCACCGAGTTATACGGCCGCGTGGGTGCCGGTCCGAGCCAGAAGTTCCAATCCAGTCCCGGCTCCAGCGCCTCTTCCGGCAGATCGCACGGCCGCGATGGCCCGCCGACATCCGCGATGACCTTCTCGACTTTGCCAATGAAACCGTTGCGGACAAGCTCGCATGCCTTGCGGAACTCTTGCGACGAACGCTGCATCGAGCCGGTCTGGCAGACGCGGTCATTCTTGCGCACCGCGTTGGCCATGGCGCGCGCCTCGCCGATGGTCAGCGAGAGCGGTTTCTCACAATAGATGTCTTTCTTTGCGTTGGCCGCCATGATGACGGGAATCGCGTGCCAGTGATCCGGCGTGGCGACGCAGACGGCGTCAATGTCCTTCCGGCTGAGGAGGTCGCGGAAGTCTTTGACGGCGTCGCAGCCCTTGTGATCGGCCCCGGTGGACTTCGAGTAATAATCGTTGACGCGCTTCTGGCTGGATTCGCGGCGGGTGGTATCCACATCATTGATGGCTACGACCTGCACGTCCTTGTTGCCGAGAAATCCGCCCAGCAAACCGCGGCCCTGGGTGCCGACGCCGATGAAGCCCATGACGATGCGCTCGCTCGGCGGCGTCTCCGCGCTCCAGAGGTGGGAAGGCAGGATGAAGGGTGCAGTCGCGGAGGCGACGGCGGTGGATTTCAGGAAATGACGGCGGGTGAGGCGAGAGTCGATGTTCATAGTGTTAGATAGAATGGTTAAACGATTACTGTTGAGACGCCCCGCAGTGCGGGGAGAATTGGTGTTGCAAGGTATTCATAGGCGGCGAGTCTATGCCTCCGTGGGCGGGTGGCAAGCTTTTCTTTGCTAGAGCCTGTCCCGTAGGCGCATCTCAGTTTCTTGCCAGGCGGTTTCCAGCCCGACAGGGCGAAAGAGAGTAGCCCAGCGTTTCAACGCTGGGTTGGGGCAGCGCGAAGGGAACCAGTCCCGTCAGGGACGACAGAGAAGCCCTTGCCGCCACACCGCCGTTCTGCCGTCCCTTGCGGGACTTGACTAAGCGCCAGAGGCCGGAGGCCTAGCGTTGAAACGCTGGGCTATTTTCTGCCGCCATGCCGGGCTGGAAACAGCCTGGCAATAAACTGAGATGCGCCCTGAATCTCCGCTGCGGTGAAATTTAACTTGCCCGCCGGGAAAGGCCCGCGCAGTCTCCTGGCAAACGTCCGCTTGTTGCGGACGCCACGAACCTATGTAACCAAACACAATCAATCTTTGCGTGGCTACGGCCGCGGTCTCGTTGAAAACCGCCAAGTTTTTGTGTCCAGAGATCAGCCAAAGCACGCGCCCAAACGGGCGCGGCTTGGCGTACTCTCTGGACAGGCGCTTGGCGGTGCCTCAGCGGGGGTGCGTTAGGTTCGCGCCTCTTTTCATGCCGCCGGCCCCGCTGCTGCAAGGAAGCAGAAAGAACAAAGCATGAAAAAAACATTGACGGTAAAGTGGACAGTGAAGTTTAACTCCCTGAAACCCTTGGCGCTGTTGGCAGCCGGTGGCTTGGCAACACAACTGGCGAGCGGGCAACCCATCGCGCCGCCGCCTGGTATGGTCGCGTGGTGGCCCGGCGACGGGAACGCCAACGACATCTACGGCACGAACCACGGCACCCTCTTGGGTGGTGCCACAGCCACAGCCGGAGGAAAAGTAGGGCAAGCTTTCGACCTGAATGGCAGCAGCGGCTACATCGAGGTGCCAGACTCACCTGATCTCGACTTCCCCAACGGCATGACCATCGAAATGTGGGTTATGCCTTACCTACAGTTGTCGGAACAGCGCCCTTGGACACGACTGATGGACAAGAATGATGGGGACCAAGGTGAGCATGGCTTCGGCCTTGGCACTACTGGATCTCAAAACACTCACCCTGAGAATGGCCAAGGCAATCTATATTGGGGGTGCTCTGATGGTGCGCCGGCGCTGCCGCAATCTCTCTACACGAGTGAAGCGGACCTCTTGTGGCCCTACCAGTTCAGCCACCTCGCAACAACCTACGACCCGCAGCAAGGCGAAATGGCGATGTACATCAATGGGCAACCGGTCGGACGGACTAACGTCGGAAACTTCCACATCGCCAAAGCGTCCGTCCCACTTCGCATTGGAGCTGACACTTGGAATGGGGCACCAGGTACGGCGTTTTTCAAAGGCCGCATTGACGAGGTGGCGCTCTACAAACGTGCGCTAGGTTCGAACGAAATCGCAGCGATCTACACCGCCGGGACTGCCGGCAAGCGCAAGGATCCCCTGATCACACAGCATCCCTCGCCTCAGACCCAAATTGGTTACTGGGGCAAGAGCGCCACTTTCACGGTGACCGCCAAAGGCACGCAGCCCTTGCGCTACCAGTGGCTGAAGAATGGCGTGCCCCTCGCCGGTGCCACCGATTCCACCCTGACGCTGTCCAACCTCCAGGCGACGAATTCCGGCTCTTACTCGGTCACGGTGTCCAATTCAGTCGGCGCTGTCACCACCTATCCGGGATTGCTTTCCGTCAGCCCCGTGGAAATGAACTTCGCGCTCTACGGTGGGATACAAATGAACGGCGTGGTGGGCCAAACCTATGGCGTCCAGTCCACGCTGGACCTGAGCAACACGAACAGTTGGGTGGGTCGGACGAACATCACGCTCCCCACGCCCACGTACCTCTGGTACGACTCCCACCCTGCTACGCATCCGCAAACCTACTACCGCGTCGTGCCGGGGCCGATTTCCGTTCCGTAACTTCGTCGGACGGCGGGCAGTGGCCGGCGTGTCCTGCCCGCGCGTCCCGGAGCGCCGCCTGCGCCGGCTCACTGAGCACGCTCTTCAAATTGGCCAGTAGCAGCGCCGCTGGCACATCCTGTTCGACCACCTCCACGGTCTGCCCGCTGAAATTCTCCAGTTCCAACCGGCCCTTGAGCATCAGATAGAAGGTCTCGTGGCCCCAGCGCCAGTGATATACGGTTAAAAACTCCGCCGTCGGATAGGCGACCTCATCCAGCAACGAGGTGGCCAGCACCTCCAATTCCCCATTGGGCAAGCGCAGGCTCACCAAACGCACTTTCAGCTTCACGGGCAGCCCCAACCGCCGACACTCCGCTAGCTGGTCCGCCGGGGCGAAGAGCCAGACGACTTGGCTTTGGATTGGCCCGGTTGCGGCGAAACATCGCTTGCACCGCCAGAAAGGAACCCGTCGAACAGCGGGCAATAAAATGCGCCTCTCGCTGCCGCACCAACGCCAGATACACATAGCCGGTGAACCCGCGATCATTGGTCGCCACATCGCCCGGCTGCAACCGCGCCAACTGTTGGCAGGCCAACGCCACCTCGCCCAGCGTGCTGGGTTCCAGGCGGGCCTCCCACCCGGCGCGATTGAGCACATCCTAGCCCTAAAACAAGCGCAGT
>CAINDV010001092.1 GCA_903847485.1 uncultured Verrucomicrobiota bacterium | reverse complement strand
GCGGGCGACGCTGATCGCGCTGCGGGCACAACGCGTCGGGCATCTGAGCTGGCCCGTCCTCTTCGAACAGTCGGCCCGTCACCCCGCCTTCCCCTTCCGCCTCCTCACCAAAACCACCACCATATGAAAAGACCTTGGGGGCGCGGCGCACCCGTGCATTGCCGTCCCGGTTGTCGAACGGCCCGGCGACCGGGACGTTCGCCGAACATTCGCCGGCGGGCCGCCGGCGCCACTACGGGGCAGTCGGGACGTGGCAGCCGGGACGGACTGCCCCACCACTGGTGGCGGTGCCCGGATGCGCCGCCGGGTCGCGGGCAAGGGGGCTTGGCCGTTGCGCTCAAAACGAGCGCGCGCTTTCTGAGGGTCGGGCTGGGAGGCCGACGAACGGGCCAGCAATTCTCATGTAGCCGTAGCCGTTCAATAGCCGGTAGGGCGTGGGCTTCCTGCCCAGCCGTGGCCAACGCAGACATGATCCCCTTTTTCTTTCGCGGCGGCCAGTCACTAGAAAGTGAGCTCAGCCAGAGTGGCGGTCAGACGCCTTGGCCTCAAGCCCAGCGCGGCTCGGCAGGAAGCCCACGCTCTACCACCAACTGCATAGATGCGGTTTACAATAAGGGGTTGACAGCTTTTCCGGACATTCTTAACTTCAGCGCCTCTATGTCTGATAATCTTAATTTGCCTGGTGGCGCGCTGCCGCCCAAGAAAGAAACCGGCAAGGTCCAGCCGAAGAAAGAAACCGTTCGCATCAATCTGCCGCCCAAGCCTGCGGCGGCGCCGACCATCAAATTACCCACCCTGCCGCCCGGAGGGCCGGTGGCGGCTGCGGCCTCCACGGCGGCCCCGGTCGCGGCCCCCGCGGCCGCGCCCAAAGCCACGCTCTCCGGTGCCGCCGCCCCGCGCGCCACCGGAGTGCCCACCGCCGTGCCCGGACAAAAACCCGGCGCGGCCCCGAAGGCGGCCGCCCCCAAGCCCAAGCCGGCGCTGAGCGGCCTTGACCTCGGGCTGGGCATCGCCGCCGCTGTGGCCGCTTTGGCCGCCGTCGGGAGCACGCTTTATCTCATGCTGGCGGTCATCAACTGAACCATTTCCCGAATCGCCCTTCAACTCTCCCATCCACCATGGCCTCGCCGAATACCATTTCGCTCACCAAAGACAATTTCGCCGCCGAAGTGCTCCAGTCCGCCCAGCCGGTGCTGGTGGATTTCTGGGCCGAGTGGTGCGGCCCGTGCAAAATGATCGGGCCGGTGCTCGAGGAACTGGCCACGGAGTTCGCTGGCCGCGCCCGCATTGGCAAGGTCAACATTGACAACGAGCAGGAGTTAGCCACGCAATACGGCGTGCGCGCCATTCCGACGCTGCTGTTCTTCAAAGGCGGGCAGGTGGCGGAACAAGTCGTCGGTGCCAAGAGCAAGAAGGAGCTTAAGGCCACTCTCGTCCGGCTCTCGACCTGAGCCGCCCCAGGGCGCATGGCGATCGTCGTCACGTCCAGCCGGCTCGCCGCCTTCGCAGATTTCTACCGGCGGCTGGCGCAGCTCACGGTCGCTGGTGTGCCGCTCATCCTCGCGCTGAAAAACCTCCGGCAGCATCCGCCGGCCCGCGATTTCCGCGTTCCCCTAGACCGCACGCTTTCCGAGTTGGAGGCTGGCGCGACGTTTTCCCAAGCCATTCAGCGCACCGCCGGCTGGCTGCCGATGTTCGACGTGGCGCTGCTGGAGGCGGGCGAGCAAAGCGGGCGGTTGGACAATAGCATGGGCTTGCTCGCGGACTTCTACGCCGAGCGCGCCAACAACGCCCGGCAAATGCTTGCCGAGTTGGCGTACCCGGCGTTGCTGCTGCACTTCGCCGTTTTCATTCTGCCGTTTCCACAGTTGTTTCTCGCCGGCGATGTCGGGGCCTATCTCCTGAAAACGCTCGGCGTCCTCGGTCCGCTTTACGCCGTGGTGGTTTTCGGCCTGATCGCTGGGCAAAGCCGGCATGGCGAAATGTGGCGCTCGCTGGTGGAGCGCGTCACCCAGCTTGTCCCCCTGCTTGGCACCGCGCGCCGGAACCTCGCCTTGGCCCGGTTGGCCGCGACTCTGGAAGCCCTGCTCGGCGCCGGGGTGAACATCTTCCAAGCTTGGGACACAGCCGCGACCGCCAGCGGTTCGCCGGCTTTGCGGCGCGCGGTGGCCGGTTGGCGTCCCCGCCTCGAAGCCGGGGAAACTCCGGGCGATCTTTTGTCCGAAAGCCGGGCTTTCCCGGACTTGTTCGCCAGCCACTACCGCGCCGGCGAAGTCAGCGGCTCGCTCGACGCCTCGCTCAAACATCTGCACCTGCTCTACTACGAGGAAGGCACGCGGCAGGCGCGCGCGCTGGCCCGCTGGGTGCCGCGGGGTATTTACCTGGTGGTCGTGCTGCTGGTCGCCTGGCGCATTCTCAGCTTCTGGCTCGGCTACTTCGGGCAGATTCAGAACGCCTTGGGCGCGTGACTCTCGCAAGATTGACTTTATGAGCACAACAAAACCGTGGTTCTGCATTGGGATGGTCGCTGCCCTGGCGGCCGGATTCGCGCCAAACTCCCGACCGCTTCAGGGGGCGGAACCGGCTTGCCTCTGGGAAATCGGCCGGCGCGACACGAACAACGCCGAGTTCGCGCTGGCACCTGGGGACTTCGCGAAGTTCACCGACGACGGCCATTTTTCCGTCGGCGACTCGGACGCCCGGCGCGATTGGCCGTACGTCCAGCCGGGGCCGGATGATGGCTGGGCCGGTAGCAGGACGCACTCCTTCGCGATCTTCTTCGGGCTGAAGGCCGCGCCCACCGCCGGTGAGGGCCGGCTGCGCTGCGCGTTGCTCGACACTCAATCTGGCAACCCACCCACGCTGCGGGTGCAAGTCAACGGTCAGCCATTCGAGGTGAAGCTGCCCCGAGGCACCGGCGATGAGTCCATTCGTGGCCAGCCTGCCAAAGGCCGGCCGCACGAATTCACCGTCACCTTCCCGGCCCGCCTGCTACTGGCCGGCGATAACACGATACTCATTACGACTCTGACGGGCAGTTGGCTGCTTTACGACTGGCTGGGCCTGGAGACGCCGCCGGGTCTGGAGTTGGTGCCGGGTTCGGCCCGTACGGTCATCGAGGAAGTGCGCCCCATCCGGGCGCTGGTGGAAATGGACGGTTGTGATTTTCAGCCCGTCGCCGTGACCTTGCGGCATTTTGGCGAACCGGCGGAAGTGGCGGTGCGGATCGAAGGCGAACCGGCGTTCAAAGTCCCTTTGAACCGGGGCGTCAACACGTCGGAACTTTTCCTACCCGCCTGTACCAACACGTCGGTCCAAAAGTTCATGGTTGAGGTCGGCGGTAAAACGGTCGCCACGCAAGCTTTCACGCTGAAACCGGTGCGCAAGCTGACGGTTTACCTCCTGCCGCATTCGCACACCGACATCGGCTACACGGAAATCCAGTCCGCCATCGAGACGAAGCAAGTCAACAATCTCCTGGAAGGCATGGCAATCGCCCGGCGCACGGCCACCTACCCGGCGGGGGCGCGGTTCGTGTGGAACGTCGAGGTGCTGTGGGCGGCGGACCTTTTCCTGAAGCGGTTGGACGAATCGCAGCGGGCGGACTTTTTCGCGGCGGTGAAGAGCGGCCAGGTGGTGCTGAACGGAATGTATTTGAACGAACTTACCGGCCTGTGCCGGCCGGAGGAATTGCTCCAGCTCTTCCGCTTCGCCACCGTCATGGCGCAGCAAACCGGCGTGCCCGTGGACTCCGCGATGATCAGCGACGTGCCCGGTTACACCTGGGGCACGGTGACGGCAATGGCGCAGGCGGGCATCAAGTATTTCTCCACCGCGCCGAACTACTTCGACCGCATTGGCACCATCTTGCGCGAGTGGGAGAACAAACCGTTTTACTGGGTCGGACCCGACGGCCAGTCGAAGGTGCTGGTGTGGATTCCGTTCTGGGGCTACGCGATGTCGCACCGCTACGGGGCCATGTCGCCCAAGCTGGTGGACGATTTCTGCGACGGGCTGGAACAGCGCGGTTACCCCTACGACATCGCCTACGCCCGCTGGAGCGGCCACGGCGACAACGCGGTGCCCGACCCGACGATCTGCGAGTTCGTGAAGGACTGGAATGCGCGCTACGCCTGGCCGAAGTTCATCATCTCCGGAACTGGCGAGGCGTTTCGCGCTTTGGAACAACGCTACGGCGGCCAACTGCCCCAGGTGCGCGGCGACTGGACGCCCTACTGGGAAGACGGCGCCGGCTCTTCGGCATCCGAGACCGCCCTGAACCGCGCCAGTTCCGATCGGCTGGTGCAGGCGGAGGCGCTCTTTGCCATGCGCGGGCCGAAGTCGTTCGTGCCGGCGGCCTTCGACGCCGCGTGGTGCGACACTTTGCTCTACTCCGAGCACACTTGGGGCGCGTGGTGCAGCATCAGCGAACCCGAGCGCAAGGACACCACGGAGCAATGGGACGTCAAGCAGAGCTACGCGCTCCAGGCGGATCGCCAGTCACGCGAACTCCTGAAGCAATCACTCCAGTCCACCGTCCCCGCCGTGGACAACGCCGTAGATATCTGGAACACCACGTCCTGGCCGCGCACTGAACTCGTTTCGCTGGCGAAAGAACTTTCCGCCGCCGGCGATCGCGTGACCGATGACGCCGGCAACCCGCTTCCTTCCCAGCGTTTGCGCAGCGGCGAACTGGCCTTCCTCGCCCGCGACGTGCCGCCGTTCGCCGCGCGGCGTTACACCGTGACGGCTGGTGCCACGGAAGTTTCCAGCCGTGCCCGCGCCGAGGGCAATGTCCTAGACAACGGAATCCTTCGCCTCCGCGTGGACGAAGAAACCGGCGGCATCAGCGAACTCGCGCGGCAGGGTCTCGACGGCAATTTCGCCGACACGAGCGGTGGCGAGTCGCTCAACGACTACCTCTACCTGCCTGGCGACAAGCTCGCGGATGTCCAGCGCAACGGCCCGGTGCGGATTCGCGTCGGCGAGAGTGGCCCGCTGGTCGCCTCGTTAATCGTCGAGTCCGATGCCCCTGGCTGCAAGATCCTGCGGCGTGAAATCCGGCTCGTCGCCGGCATGGACTACGCCGAACTCATCAACACCGTGGACAAAGCCCGGCTCTTGGCCAAGAGCTACCACGACAAAACTGGCAAGGAGAGCGTGAACTTCGCCTTTGCCTTCAACGTCCCCGACGGCGACCTGGTGCTCGATTTGCCACTCGGCGCGATGCGGCCCGACGACGATCAAATGCCCAGCGCGTGCAAGAACTGGTTCACCGTTGGCCGTTGGGCCGACGTGTCCAACCGCGACCGCGGCATCACCTGGGTGACGCTCGACGCGCCCCTGGTGGAAGTCGGCGGTTTGACGGCCAACCTGCTCAATTCGCAGACCGACCCGAACGTCTGGCGCAAGCAAGTCGGACGTACCCAGCGGCTTTATTCCTGGGCGATGAACAATCATTGGGGCACCAACTACCGCGCCTACCAGGAAGGGCCGACCGTTTTCCGTTTCGTGCTCCGCACCCATCGCCAGCCCGATCCTGCCGATGCCACCCGCTTCGCCACTGGTTTTAGCCAGCCACTCCTTCCGGTGCCGGCACGCGGGCCGAAGCCGTCCGCCACACCGCGCCTCCGCGTTGAACCGGCGGAGGTCACCGTCCTCGCCCTCAAGCCGAGCGACGACGGCCAAGCCTGGATCATCCGCCTCTTCGGCGCTTCGGGAAAGAACCGCGACGCGCGCTTGATCTGGTCCGATCCCGCGCCGGCGCAAACTTGGTTGAGCGATCTCAGCCAGGCACCCCGCCAACTCGCGCCGCAGCCCATCCCGGTGCCGGCTTGGGGCGTGGTCACACTGCGCGCCGCCAGACCTTGAACCTGAAATCCAAAGGCCGAAAAGCCCTTCTGCCCTCCGATGGGAATAAGTTCTGCGGCAGACGCTTCGGCCCGGAAATGCGGGTTTCGGATTCATTTCAGATTTCGGGCTTCGTCATTCGGGCTTCGACGGCAAAGCCGAAGACAGGCGCGACGCCCGTCCTACAACTTGCGGCACAGAACCTCACGACCGCCCGGTCCTCAACGGCTGGCGGCCTCGTTATCCGGTCTGGGTGCAAAGTAATCGTGGCAGATTCGAGTTTGACTCCCCGGATAAGACGCTTAGCTTGGCCCCGCAACTTGAGGTTTTCGCCTCGGTTCCTCCCGACCCAGTGTTGACGTCAGATCGTCGGCACTGGGTTGTTTCTTTCCCTCCAGCTTCTGGATCAAATTCAACACCGCTGGAAGAAACGTCAGCCCAGCGATCAAGCATGTAGCCGTGCCGGCGGCCATCACATAGCCGAGGCTGGCGATGCCCTGGTGCTGGCCGATCATCAGGCTGCCGAAGCCGGCGATGGTCGTAAGTCCAGACACCAGCACCGCTTTGCCGGTACTCTTGGCGAGTATGCTGGGGCTGTGCTCTTCTGCGAAGCGATTGAGAATCTGAATGCCATTGGTTACGCCGATGCCGATGACTAGCGGCAAGATCAGGATGTTCGCCGGGTTGAAGGGGATGTTCAGCCAGCCCATGAGGCCACCCAGCCAGATGGAACCTACCGCCACCGGCAGCAGTGCCAGGATGACTGAGATCAGGCTGCGGAAGTGAATCAGCACCAGCACCACAATCGCCATTAGCGAGTAGAGCGCCGCCTCTTCGCAGCTACTCCGCAACAGACCGGTGTATTCATAGAGTTGCACCGGCGGTCCCGTGATGATGGGGTGGTTAGTGTCTTGTGGATCGAGCGCCTGGCGCAGGGTGAAGACAAACTCCTGCTGGTTCTCCCGCTGCCAAGGGTCGCGCTTCGGATAGACCATGATGAGATGCCGGCCGCTGGCACCGACGAAGCGGTTGCGCAGTGTCTCCGGCAAGTCTTCCACCCGCAGACGCTCGCGGTTGTCCTGCGTGGCGATGGCTTGGAAGGTGTCGTGAATGTCGGCGAAGAGTGCCTGTTGAAACGCGCCCAGCTTCGCCGCCGTGAGGTTCGTGTTACCGCTCAGCATCTCGCGGATCAGTGTGCCGAGGGCGTCGCGCAACGACAGTAGTTGTTTCTGGATCGCCGGGTCTTCTTTCTCCGCCGCGTTGGCCCCCGCGCCACAGTAACCCTGCAATGACCACAGAGTGACACTTAGTTCCTTTAAGTCCACCGGCCGCGCGTCCGCCGCGGAAAACCGCAGCCCCACGGTCTCCTGTTTAATGTCTCCCACTGTCACTAGCTTGCGGCTTTGATCCTCCGTGAGAAACCGCCCCAGCGACTGCACCTCCGACACAGCCGGCAGCCGCTTGATGCGCGCCTCCAACTTAGCCACTTCTTCCAGCGAATCCGCCAGCACGACGCCGTAGATCACGGACTTAGTCGTTGAACTGATTAACTTCCGCTCCCACGCGACCGCCGGCAGACCTTTACTCTGAAGGTTGAGTAGGTTGTAATCAAAGAAGACCTTGGAGAACTGAGTTACCGCCAACGCGCACAACACTAACCCCACGGCGATCATCATTACTGGTCGCCGTAGCCAGATCTGCTCGATCCGCGCCCGGCGATCAAGCTTCTCGTGGAAGTCATGGTCCAGCACGTTCTGCCGGCCACGCAGCAGCAGCACCGGCAGCATGGTCATCATCGGCACCAGACAGATCAATAACCCGGCACCGCAGATGATACCCATCTCACGGATGCCGCGAAAATCGGTGAAACCCATCGCCAGGAAGCCGCCGGCCGTCGTGAACGCCCCAGTGAAAATGCCTTGCCCGGTGAAGACGATCGCCTTGCGCATGGCGGCCTCCTCGGTTCGCCCATGCCGTAACTCTTCCTCGTAGCGGGTGATTAGATGCACGCCGAAGTCAATGGCCATACCAATCAAGATAGGCACGAACGAAGTCGTCAGGATGTTCAACTGTTTGATGACCAGCGTGGCGAATCCGAGCGTGTAGCCGATACCAATGATCAGGCAGAGTACCGCCTTAAGTGGCCGGCCTGTTTCCCGGTAGGCATAGATGAAAATCAGGGCGCATAGCACTAGCGACACCACCGAGGCGAGAGTCGAGTCGCGCTGGGATTGTAGCATCTCGTCGTGTTCGAGCACCGGTTCGCCGGTGACGCCGGCGTTCACGCCCGGCACCTCGGCCCGCGTCTCCTCGACTAGCGCCGTCAACCGATCCACGGCGTCGCCCTTGACCTCGGTGCTCGCGGCGCGGCAGTTCACCAGATACAGTCGGCCACCGCCGAAGGTGAGGTATATCTGCTGGTCCGCGTCGTCGCCCGCGCCGAAGAGCGCGTTGACGCCCGGCGACGGTGGCGTGCCCTGCCGGTGTAGCGAGTCGTCGGCCCGCCGCACGATGCGCTCCAGCGCCGGCAGCGCCTTGATCAGTGAGTTATTCTCGGCGTTAGTCTCTTGCTTGGCGTGGCCGAACGCGCTGTTCACCTGATCGAACAGGGTAATAAGGTTCGTGGCTTGACTGAACTTCTGGATGAACGGCCGGTAATCGGCCAGCGTCCGCCGCATCGCCTGTAAGTCCGGCTCGGGCACAAAGAGTAGCGCCTTGTTACCCATCATCTTCAGGTCGCCCTTGAAGAGAATGCCGCGGAAGAGATTAGTCTCTACCTCCAGCTTCGCGCCCAAGCGCTCGACAAACTGCCGGTTCTTCTCCGCATCCTCGCTTTCCACCACTACCACCATGTCGTCCTGATGAGCGAAGTCTTTCCGGAACTCCTGGTAGTTACGGTGGTAGCGTTTGTCCGCGCCGACGAGATGGCTACGGTCGTTGTCGAACTCCAGGCAGCGGACGGTGTAGAAAACACATAGCCCGAACAGGACGAACTGCGGCCAGACAAACCAGCGCGGATGCTTGAAGAGCGCGTTCGCCAGCCGCTCCAGCACCTTCGCCAGCAAACTGTCAGCGAGAGATTTCATTAGTGGGCGCGGCGCGGCGGAGCCATGCCGTAGGACAGGCGTCGCGCCTGTCTCTGACATCGGTTAGAGACAGGCGCGACGCCTGTCCTACGCGCTGGGCCGCTTCTTCGCGTTAAAAAAGTTCTGGCCCAGTGCGTGGTCACGGCTTAGTCGGGGAACTCTGCGTTGGTATAGACTTCCTTCACGTCTTCATTGTCCTCCAACGCTTCGATCAGCCGGTTCACCACGCCGACCGCGTCAGCCAACAAGGGGACGGTAGTCACTGGCAAGGAGGTTACTTCCGCCCCCTCGCACTTAATGCCCCGGGCCTCGACCGCTCGGTGAACCGCCTCGAACTTACCAGGCTCGGTGATGATCTCATAACCTTCAGTCTCCGCCTTGAAATCCTCCGCGCCCGCTTCCAGCGCCACTTCCATCAGCGAATCTTCCTCCGCCGCTTCCCGCGCCACGATGATCTGGCCTTTGCGCTGAAAGAGCCGACTCACCGAACCCGCCGTAGCGATGCTCCCGCCAGCCTTAGTGACGATACTCCGGATTTCCGCTGACGTGCGGTTCCGGTTGTCGGTGGTCAACTCCGCCAAGATGGCAACGCCATGCGGGCCGTAGATCTCATAAGTTAGATCCACATAATCCGCGCCTTCGCCGCCGCCGGTGCCCTTCTTGATGGCGCGGTCAATGTTGTCCTTCGGCATGTTCGCGCCGCGACACCGGAAGAGCGCCATGCGGAGGCGGGGGTTCATGTCGGGATCGCCGCCGCCAATCTTGGTGGCGATGGTGATTTCGCGCGCGAGTTTGGAGAAGATTTTTCCGCGTTTGGCGTCAATCGCGCCTTTGAAGGTTTTCACCTTTGCCCATTTGCTGTGGCCGGCCATGGTTTGTTAAAAGGTTAAAAAGGTTAAATCGTTAGATCGTTAAATCGGCAAGGCTCTTTCAAAACTCCGGCGGCGGACGGTAGGGCGACGCTCCTGCGGAGCCGCCACCAACGCGGAGCGCCGACATTTTTGTCGGCGTGATCTTGGCTTGCGGGGACTGG
>CAINDV010001091.1 GCA_903847485.1 uncultured Verrucomicrobiota bacterium | reverse complement strand
TGGTCAACGGGTTGCCGCTGGTCATCGGCGAGGCCAAGACGCCCACGCGCAGCGCGGTGACGTGGTTCGACGGCGCGTTTCAGGTTCACGAGATTTACGAGCGGCAGGTGCCGGCCATGTTCGTGCCGAACGTTTTCTCCTTCGCCACCGAGGGGAAGCTCTTCCGCTACGGCTCCATCCGGATGCCGATTGACATCTGGGGACCGTGGCGGACGCGGGAGAACGAGCCGGAAGGTTCGCTGGCCGACGTGCGCCGGACGGTGGAGAGCATGCTCCGGCCCGAGGTGGTGCTGGACATTCTGCAAAGCTTCACGGTGTTCGCCACGGACAAGAAGCATCGGCGCATCAAGATCATCTGCCGTTACCAGCAGTATTTCACCGTGAACCAGCTCGTGGAGCGCGTGGTGAAGGGCTACCCGAAAAAGGGGTTGATCTGGCATTTCCAGGGCAGCGGCAAGTCGCTGCTGATGGTCTTCGCCGCGCAGAAGCTGCGGCTGCACGCGAAGCTGGGCAATCCCACGGTCATCATCGTGGTGGACCGCATTGACCTCGACACGCAGATCACGGCCACGTTCAACGCCGCCGACGTGCCGAACATGGTCGGCGTGGCCACGCGGCAGGAGTTGCAGATGTTGCTCGGGCAGGACGTGCGCAAGGTGCTCATCACCACGATCCACAAGTTTGGCGAAGCCGATGGGAAGCTGAACGAGCGGTCAAACGTCATCGTCATGGTGGACGAGGCGCATCGCACCCAGGAAGGCGACCTCGGCCGCAAGATGCGGCAGGCCCTGCCGAATGCGTTCCTGTTTGGCCTCACCGGCACGCCCATCAACCGGGCGGACCGCAACACCTACTGGGCTTTTGGAGCCGATGAGGACGAGAAGGGCTACATGAGCCGCTACTCCTATCAGGATTCCATCCGCGACAAGGCCACGCTGCCGCTGCATTTCGAAACGCCGGAGGTGCGGCTCAAGATCGACAAGGCGGCGATTGACGAGGCGTTCAAGCAGATCACCGGCGAACTGAGCGAACAGGACCGGGACGACCTTGCCAAACGCGCCGCCAAGATGGCGGTGCTGGTGAAGAACCCGGAGCGCATCCGCGCCGTGGTGAGTCACATGGTCACGCACTTCCAGCAGAAGGTGGAACCGAACGGCTTCAAGGCGCAGGTGGTGGTCTTCGACCGCGAGTGTTGCGTCCTCTACAAGGCCGTGATGGATGAACTGGTCGGCCCGGAGGCCAGCGCCATCGTGATGACCGGCGCCCAGAACGACCCGCCCGAGTGGAAGCAGCACGTCCGCGACAAGGATGCCGAGGAGAAGCTGCTCGACCGCTTCCGCGACCCGGCCGACCCGTTGCGGTTCGTCATCGTCACCAGCAAGCTCCTCACTGGCTTCGACGCGCCGATCCTCCAGGTCATGTATCTGGACAAGCCGATGAAGGATCACAACCTCCTGCAAGCCATCTGCCGGACGAACCGCACCTTCGGCCAGGAGAAGACGCACGGCTTGATTGTGGATTATATCGGCATCTTTGATGACGTGGCGCGGGCGCTGGACTTCGACGAGAAGGCCGTGCAGCAGGTCGTAAGCAACATCGAAGAACTCCGCAAGGCGCTGCCCGTCCAGGTGCAGAAGTGCCTGGCGTTCTTCCCTGGCGTGGACCGCAGCGTCGGCGGTTACGAGGGCCTCATGGCCGCGCAGCAATGCCTGCCCAACAACGAGGTGCGCGACAAGTTTGCGGCGAACTACAGCGTGCTCGGCACGATTTGGGAGGCGCTGTCACCCGACCCCGTGCTCAGCCCTTACGAAAAAGACTACAAATGGCTCACGCAGGTCTATGAATCCGTCAAGCCGCCCAGCGGCAACGGGAAGCTCCTATGGCACGCCCTCGGTGCCAAGACGGTCGAGTTGATCAACCAGAACGTCCACGTCGAAGCCATCCGTGATGACCTGGACACACTCGTGCTCGACTCCAAGGTGCTGGAAGAGATCATTGGCGAGGCCGACGCCGCGAAGAAGGGGAAAGAAATCGAGATCAGTCTTATCGCTCGGCTCAAGAAGCATCTGGGCAACCCGAAGTTCACCGAGTTGGGTGAGCGGTTGGAGAAGATCAAAGAGCGGCACGAGCAGGGCTTCCTTAACAGCCTCCAGCTCCTCAAGGAGATTCTCGAAGTGGCGAAGGATGTCTTGGAGGCGGAGAAACAAACGGACCCGAAGGAAGAGCGCGACCGTGCGAAAGAGGCGCTCACGGAACTGTTCAAGAACGCCAAGAGCAAGAACACCCACATCATCGTCGAGCGTATCGTGGCGGACATTGACGACATCGTAAAGAAGGTGCGGTTCGACGGCTGGAAGAGCACCTCGCAAGGCGAGCGTCAGGTGCAAAAAGCGCTGCGCAAGACGCTCTTAAAATACAAACTCCACACGGACCAGGAGTTGTTCGACAAAGCCTACGGCTACATCCGCCAATATTATTGAACCGTGAAACGCACCAGGAAGCGCTCCGCTCGACTTTTTCGCTGAACTCCAATCCTTCTCCGTTCATCAGCCGCGGGTGAAATGGCGGACGAATACAGCACGGACTGGCAGAGCCGATTTTCGGCTTGCTTTGGGTCTGATAAAATACATTATAGGACTCATTCCGGCGCCCCTCCCGCGCCGGCCGCGTCATGACCGAAACCGCTGTTCAAGTCCTCAGTTCGTCCACCGCGCTCATCAACCAGGCGCAGTTCCGCCAACTTGCTGAAGTGCCCCCCGAGGCCGAGTGGTTCGCCAACCTCACCAACCGCAACACCCGCCTCGCCTACCGCAAGGACGTCGGCCAGTTCGTTCAGTTCCTCGGCATCCAAAATCATATCGAACTGCGCACGGTGACCCGCGCCCACGTCATCGCCTGGCGCAAGGATCTCGAACGGCAGCAACTCGGCCCGGCCACCATCCGGCGCAAACTCTCCGCCGTCGGCGCGCTCTTCGACTACCTCTGCGCCCGGAACGCCACACCAGTCAACCCCACCCACGGCGTGGAGCGGCCGACGGAAGGTTCCAACCAGGGCAAAACGCCGGCCATCTCCGACGACCAGGCCCGGGCGCTCCTGGCCGCCCCCGATCCCACCACCCTCAAAGGCAAACGCGATCGCGCCATCCTCGCCGTCCTCCTCTACCACGGACTGCGCCGCGCCGAACTCTGTTCGCTGGGGGTGCAGCATCTCGTCCAGCGCCGTGGCATTCCCACCCTCACCGTCCACGGCAAACGCGGCAAGCTCCGCTACCTCCCCGTTCATCCCCAAGCGCAAAGCGCCATTCACGACTACCTGGCCGCCGCCGGTCGCGCGGCCGACACCACCGGACCACTCTTCCAGCCTATTCAACGTCCCGACGGAAAACTCGGCACCGCCCTCAGCGGCCAGGCAGTCTACCGCAACATTGTTATGGCCTACGCGCGCCAACTGGGCATCGCCATGGAAAACTTCGGACCCCACAGCCTGCGCGCCACCGCCGCCACCAACGCCCTCGAACACGGCGCCGACATTGCCAAAGTCCAGGATTGGCTCGGCCACTCCGACATCTCCACCACCCGCCTCTACGACAAACGCCAGCACCGCCCGGAGGATTCCCCCACCTTCAAGGTCGTTTATTGATTCCACACTCGGTGGCTGGCGGAGTCCACCACGGGATAATCAATGACGAACTTTCCCTCTTTTCCTTGGTTTGCAGGCCGCCAGACGCCAGCGGAAGAGCTTTCTCCTGCAGATCTGACAAACGTGCTCATCACAAGGCTCAAAAACCACCGCAGCGATCCACACAGTAATGCTGAATGGTGTGCCGCTCCGCTCGCTCACGTGCGCCACCAATTCCCTCCGAAACGTCCCCTCCGCTATGACCCTGTAGAAGCCTGCTGGCTATCTATTGACATCCAATGCTACCACAGTAGTTTGTCCCCATGAACGTTTCTTTGCCGCAAACTTGGGAGCAGTTCGTTGCCGGCCAGGTGACCTCCGGCGAGTTTGGCAATGCCAGTGAAGTCGTGCGCGAAGCCTTGCGCTTGTTGCGGGAACAGCAGGAAAACCGTGCCTTGGAGGAAATGCGGGCCGCCTTCTCCGGCGTGGACCCACACGGAGGCCAGGGTGAACCAACCCCGGAAGCTCGCGCCCTGATTGGCCAGGCCATCCAACAGCACCGGAAGAGCAAGGGCCGGACGTGATCGTTGTCTTCGACACCAACGTGGTGGTCGAAGCCATCTTCTGGCCCCGCAGCACCGCCCGCCGGGCGCTGACCGGGTTGGCACTGCGCCGCTTCAAGACGGCCGTCAGCCAGGAGATCCTGGACGAATACGCTGCCGTAACCGCCGACATTCGGACCCGCCTGTTTGCCCAGGCCCAGCCGTCCGGAGCGCTGGCGTGGATCGCGGCCAAGTCGGTGCGCGTCGAACCCATGCCGCTGCCCGGCAAATTGAGCCGTGATCCCGACGACAACGTATTTGTGGCCTCGGCGGCAGCCGTTCAGGCGGCCTTCCTCGTTACGCAAGATCGTGACCTGCTGGTTTTGGGCAAGCCTTTTGGAATCCGCATCGCCACACCCGTCGAGTTGATCCGCGAGTTGCGGCTGTAGTCCGACAACCGGAAAGGGCAGGCCCGCCTGTTTGCAGCTACCGCGTTCACCACCGCTGGGCCAACAACAAATTCGACACACTGGCCCCGGTCCCCATCTGTAGCCGCGCCGCAATCCACTGCAGCGTCATCGTCGTCTCAGCTCGCAGCTTGGCCGCCAGTTTCAACTTCGCCCCGTCGCCTTTCCGGCGCACGGCCAAGTCCGCCTCCGTCCAGCCCAACTCGTGCAAGCCCTCAAGGACCAACCGCTCCGCTCTCTCCATGGCGCTCTCCTGCGACTCGACGCCGTAATGCGATGCGCCGCAGCTTTCCTGCACCTGCGCCAGCAACTCCTTCCGGAACTCCTCCTCACCCAGGCACCAACTGCGCCGAATCCGCGCGTAATCGGCCGGATCCTCCTGCTGCCGCCGATCTTCCATCACGCGCTCAAACTGCCTGCGCCCCGCCGCGCTGTCCTTCGGAATACGCGTCTCTCCGAACACCCGCTCCACCCGCAGCCAGGCAGGACGCCGGCTCGGCCGCTCCAGGTATGCCGGATAGCTGCTCCACCGATACGTCCGCAGCGGTTCAGCCGCGCGCAGCAACTTTGCTCGCACCGGATTCAAATGCACATACTCGCATACCGTCCGCAAGTAGCCGGGGTTGCCAGCGTCCACCACCAAAGCCTTGTATCGGCCGCTGAACAAGTGGCCGAAGAGCTTGTGCCGCCGGTTGAACCGCGCTGTGTAAGTGCCAGAAACCACTTCATCCCAGCCACCAGATTGCCCGTGGGCGTCTCCACCGCCAGATGAAAGTGATTCGGCATGAGGCAATACGCATGCACCTGCCAGCCGGTCTTGCCGCACGCCTCGGCCAGCGCCTCCAGGAAACGCCGCCGGTCCTGGTCATCGCGGAAGATTTCCTCCCGCCGGTCGCCCCGGTTCATGACGTGATAAACCGCGCCCGCGTACTGGATTCTCAACTTGCGCGCCATACAACCGCGGCAGCATGGCCAAGCCGCCGGGTCTGTCAAGGTCCAATTGTCCGATAGGCGGGACTGACTCCTTCACGTTGTCAAATGCCACAAGAATGAGTTCGCATTGATGATCGCATTTAATCAGTCTGGGCAAA
Source organism: uncultured Verrucomicrobiota bacterium (assembly GCA_903847485.1). Taxonomy (GTDB): domain Bacteria; phylum Verrucomicrobiota; class Verrucomicrobiia; order Limisphaerales; family JAJXZI01; genus CAINDV01. Next base: position 24,135 of record CAINDV010001091.1, on the reverse strand, counting down.
GTGGATTGGGCTTGAAAGTGATTTTCTCCTGCCAAAGCCACATTTGCTCGACCGTTCTTAAGGGATAATCCTTACCCAATGGATCCTCAGGAAGAAGAGTCTGATCTGAAGAAGAATATCCGTACCTAGTGTTTGAAGCTGCGCTCATTCTATTTTCGATTGATACATCAATCTCGGCTTTGCCGGTCTTGCACGAAATCGAATTAGCTTGCCACTTGGATCCGGATGAAAAGCTGCCCACGGTGCCGTAAGCAGGATCTTTTCCCACTAATCCATCAGTCGCAAATCCGAAAATTGTTCCAAAAAAATCTTTCACTTGACCAACGGTTGTCAAAGCGCCGAGATCATTCTTTATTTTTTCCGAAGTGGGGGGCTGACAGCTTGTCGCGCATGCCTTTTCCAAAATAGATGGCAGCCCTGCAAGTTGGCTCTTAATCGCTGGGTGTTGCTTCATGGTCTGAGTGTATGGTGCCTTCGGACCATAAATTTGACTACCACTGCCAGTGCCCAAGAGATAATTACCAATCAAGTTGGAATATGGCCCATTCTGGTTCTCTGGGCCCGCCCGAATTGATGCATTGCAACCACCCAACAAATGCTCGCAATTGTTTATACCAACCGGCTCTCCGTCGTTACCGGTTGGATCATGGAGCATAATTGGTCGGTTTAGACAGTACGAGTATGCATTGAACTTTTGGGGTTCTTCTATCCAACTTCGCCGGGGAGCAAATACACCAACATCTACCCCACTGAAGCGCCCAACACTCCCAGCCAGGAACCTCGCCTCAAAATAGTACAACCCGCTTTCTGAATCCCGCTCCTTTTGCGTGAACTCGTAATCCTCACGCCCGCCGCGCGGACGGAATTCGCACCGCGGTTGTCCGAACGGGTAGTTGGCGCTTTCCTCCACTAGCGCCCCGGCGGCATCACCCATCACGCTGGAGGAGCCAAGGTGGTCCTGGTGGTAGAACCGGAGCGAGAGGGCCGGGTCGGGCAGTTCCAGGTCGGAAGGCGCGGGGGCTTTGGCGAAGAACGCCGCACCAGGGGCGAGCGTGAGCGGGAAGTCGGAGTAGGCGGTGAGAGGAGCGGGAAACCGGGTCTGCCAGGTCTGGCGTTCGGGAGAGAAAGACCAGAGGGCAATTGTGGGCTGAGAGTTGAAAGTTGGGGGCAAACTCCAAGCCTCCAAGCCCACCGATGGTAGAAACGCACCTTCCGGAGGGGCGCGCAGGTTGGGCATCGGCCCTGGATAGACGCCAGTCACGCGCAAAGTGGCGTTCGTGCTGGCGTTCAGCCAGAGCACCGTACCGGGGGACAGGGTTTCGGTCGGCGAAAAGGTGGCCCACGAGCCACTGGCGGAGTTCCATTTAAGAGCGGAGGAAACCACCTCACCCTGGCCCTCTCCCCCGCTGGCGGAAAGGGAGAGTTGCTGGAGCGTATTCGGCGCAGTCACCGCGATGGAAATGAGGTTCCAACCGGTGGAAACGCGGATGCGCTGGACGCGCGTGTTGGGGGAGAGCGTGCCGGTAACGCGGGCCAGGCGGGTGTTGCCGTTGAAAACGTATTTGGTCGGCGCCTCGTGTTCGCGCACCTCGAAGTGTTTGCCGACGTAAGTGACGGTGGTGGTCGAGGGTTGTGGGTTGAGAGCGGAGGGTTGGTTCGTGCCCGCCAGTGGCTCGCCTTTCTTCCAGAACACCTTTTTCGTAATACGGCGATCCGTGGAGTCGTAGGCGTAGTCGGCGCGCATGTCGGCATTCTCGATTGCTACCATGCGGTCCTTGAAGTCCCATGTGGCCACCATGCCGTCGAGGTTGTTCATGTTGCCGTTGGGGTCATAGGGGTAGGAACGGATGCCGGATACCGGATGCCGGATGGCAGTCAGGGCGTGGGGACCGGGTGGGTCGCTGGCGGCGCGGCCAGCGCGGTTCCAACGACCGGAGGCACCGCCGGAGTCCATCTCGCCGAGGTTCGCGACGGGCAGGCCTTTCTCGACGTGGTCAATGGTGGAATTCTGGGCCAGCATGTTGCCGATGCGGTCATAGCGGTAGCTGATCTCGCCGTTGTTCGCCACGGCAGCGCCCGGCAGGGTGAAGGAGTATTGGACCCGGGTGAGGCGGTAGAGGTCGTCGTACTGAAAGATCTGTGTGTTGCGCCGCTTGTCCCCGGCCGGGACCACGCTGCCGGGCCGGTTGTCCGTGATGGACTTGATGTTGGAGACGCCATCGAACTCGTAGCCGAACGCAATCAGCGGTGAGGCAGGGCTGGCCTGCGACGCCGTGACGAGCGAGTTTAGCCGCAAGCGGGAATCGTAGGCATAGGTGGTGCGGACTCCATTGCCGTAGCGAATTTCGGCCTGCTGGTCGGAAGGCAAATAGACCAGGTTCGACAGGATGTTGTCGGCGGGACCTCCGGTAATCGTCTGAAGGAGTTTGCGGTCATTGTATCGGTAGCCGATGGCGTCGTTGTCCGGGTAGGTGAGGCCGGTGAGGCGGTCGAGCGAGTCGTAGGCGAAGGCGGTGCGGAAGCTGACCAATTGGCCGTGGAGCGGGTCGCGCACGCGCTTGACCACCCAGCCAACGCGGTCGCGGGCGTCATAGCTGGTGTGCTCCTCGCCGGAGAGGTCCCAGACGTAGGCAAGCTTGCCACGGGTGTTTGCGGCGGTCGCCACGGAACCGTCGCCCACATCGAGGCCGGCCTGGGGCACGTCGTAGAAGTAGGCCACGTCGGGGCGGTTCGTGGCGGAAATGGGCAGCGTGGGATTGAAGGCGAAGTTGGCGGAGAAGGGCTGGCCTTCATCGTGGTAGTCCTCGGAGCGGATGCGGTTGGCTCCGTCGTAGGTGTAGGTGATGCGCTGGTTCTTGGCGTCGGAAGTCTCAATGAGGTTCGAGGCGTCATCGTAAGCGAAGCTCATCACGCCCCGGTCGGGGTCGTTCATGAACGTCTTCCGCTTGAGGCCGTCATACTGCATCCACTTCTGGTTGTTCTGGGAGTCGGTGATGTGGGTGAGCTGGTCGTTGAGATCGTATTGGTAGAGGGTGGTCCAGGTCTTCAGCGTGCCTGCGGGAGTGCCGTCATCGTTGAGATGGCTGAGTTCCTCCACATGGATGAGGCGGCCCAGGCCGTCATTCTGGTGGACCATCGGAGTGTCGGCGTAAGGCGAGGCTACGTCGGTGTCGTTTTCATCGAACGAGCGGGTGAGCAGCGGCTCATAGAGGGTGCGGCGGAAGGTGCCGTCGGGGTTGGTGGTCTTCACCTCACGCAACGTTGCGTCGTATTCCGTGGTGGTCGCGTGGGCGCTGGCAAGGTTCAGTGTCACCAAGCTGCCGTTAAGCTGGAACTCACCGGACCAGCCGGGAGTTTCGACGGATTCGTAGGGAAGCTGGTCGTCGAGACTGCCGCTGAGGAGCGAGTAGAAGGGATTGAGGGCGCGGGCAGGCTTCAGGCGCTGGTTGAACGTCACCGCTCCCTTGACCGAGACGCGCGGCGGACCACCCTCGGTGAGCGCGCCGGCTTCCTGCTTGGAGAGGAGCTTGCGCCCAAGGCCATCCACGAACTGGCGGGAGATGAAGTAGCTGTCGCGTTTGGCGCCAGCAACACGGTTGGTCTTGTCCAGTTGGCGGGTTTCGACGTAGTTGACGAGATTGCTGGTCTGGAACGAGACGGCGAGCGCGTAGTCGTACTCCGCCGTCGGGAAGGAAGGCGAGTCACCCGGGCGCACGATGCTCGTGAGCCGGGCGAAGGTGTCGTAGCCGTAGGCGGTGGTGTTTGCGTTGAAGTCTGTGGAACTGGTGACCGTGCCAAAGCCTTCGTCGTAACTGGCTTGGAAGATCAGGGGAGCGCTGCCGCCGCCAAGGTGGATGGTCTCGGTGACCGGGAAGGTGTGGAAGCGGGTGTCGTAGGCGATTTCGCGGCCGTGGCCCTTGCCGAAGTTCGCGGCCCCGCCGGGGGCTTCGGCCAACGGATCGAGGATGGCGATGGGGTTCCCGTAGGCGTCGTATTTCGTGCGGGCGGAGATGATGAAGGCGCTAGCGTTCGCCGGGTCTTTCCACTCGCGCTTCATGGTCAGGTTGCCAAGGGTGATCTGGCCGAGGTTGTTCCCGGAGAACGTCTCGTCATCGTAGTAGAACTCAGCGCGGGAGATGACGGCACCGTTCTCGTCCATCACCTGGCTGCGCTTCGGCTCGTGGATGATCCAGGCGTTGGTGTTGATGGCGTATTCTGTGGTGGTGATGCGTTCGTCGTTGAAGGCGGAACGGTCGCCGTTTTCCACGATGCCATAGTCGGCGGAGCGCGTTTGGTTCCCAAAGTTGTCGTAATCCGTCTCGCTCTCCAAGCGCCGCTCGGTGCCTTGGCCGAGTTCCTTAATGAGCTTCACCGACACAGTCGGGTGGGTGTAGTGGACGGGCTGCCCATTGGTGCCGGTGTAGAGGGTGACGGGCGGGGTGGTCCAGGAGGTGGTTTCGTCCGTGAACGCTGCTCCGGCTTCGGTTTCCGTCGTGAGCCGGAGAACTTTCCCCTTCATCACCTCGAAGTCGCGCCCGGTGTCGAAGTATGAGCGGGCAACAAGCGTGGGCGCATTGGTATCGCCAACATCCACCTGCTCGACACGCGCGAAACCCCGGAATTCCTTTTCGGTGCCGTCATAGTAGCCGTCGTGGTAGCGAAACTCGGTAGAATAGCTGTGGCCCAGCGAGTCGGAGGTGCGCACCCGCGACACAACACTCACCGGAAATGGCATGGGATCCGGCCAGGAATGGCCCGCAGCGGCGTCTTCCAAGGCGAATTGGCTGGAGGTGCGATACTCGATGGTGGTGACGCGACCGATGCCGTTCTCGATGCGGGTCAGGAGGTTCGGGGCACTGTCGAGGCCAGCGAGAATGGCGAGGTCCACCGATTGAATTTTGGGATCGTTGTCCGCGCTGGCCACGAGGTAGTCGGTGGTGCCGTTGCCATTGAGGTCGGCCCAGCGGATGGCTGCGTTGGCCGGCGTGAGCGGCAGGCCGGTGATGATTTTCTTCGGCGAGAAGGTGGCATTGCCGAGGTTGATCCAATACCAAAGGACGCCGGGTTCGGCGCGTTCGATGACGAGGTCGGCCAAGCCGTCGCCCGTGATGTCTTGGAGCTTGGCATGGCTGATTTGGTAGGAATCGAGGGTGGCATCAGGAATCGGCACCGTAATGAGCGCGGCGAACTGACCGTGACCAAGACCTGCGGTCACTTGGAGAGTCGTCGGGCGGATGCGGCAGACGTCCGGCACGCGGTCGCCGTTGAGGTCAGCGATCTCCACGCCAGCGTCGGAAAGCATGAAGCCATTGTCCTGCGGGACGGTGACACTCTGGGAATAGCGCTGGTTGCCCAGGTTGAACCAGATCCGGTAGTCCGCACCGCCGCCGGTGGAGATGCTTTGGATGATGTCGTTGTGCTTGTTGAAATCAACGTCCGCCGTCTTGACGTTCGCCTGGCCAAAGGGCGACGGTGGAGCGGAGTCTTCCACGGACATGGCCCGGCGAGCATCCCAACTGTCGGAGCCGAGGTTCTTGAAGTAGTAAACAGAGTCGAAGGGCGTGCGGTAAACCAAATCCGCCATGCCGTCGCCATCCATATCCGCCAGGTGGGCGATGTTCTCCGAAGGTTGCGCGCCAGACTGGAGGTTGACGCCCCAGGCCATGACGTCGGGAGAGGCCACTTCCTGCGGTGTGCTCCACACAATGGCCCGGCTGGAGGCGGAGTTGGTCTCGCCGCGATTCAGGCAAGCGATATGCGCGCCGCCGCCCGCTGAGGTCTTCAGCACATCCGGAAGGCCATCGCCGTTGAGATCCACAAGGTCAACCAGTGGGTTGTCCATCACGGCGAGCGGTTCATTGACCCCACCAGTGATCTTGCCGGCAGCGGAGAGCGAGTCCGGCGGATTGAATATGGAATAGCCAAAACTCGATGAAGGCAGCACGCTGACCCCATCCGCCCCGATGGGCGTCACGGTCGCGAGGTAAGACCAGTGGGTGTTCGTGCCCGCGTATGACAAGTAATCCAGACGGTATTTGCGGACCAGGTTGTCCGGAGTGCCATCGCCATTAAAGTCGCCCTGCTGGTGGTTGGGGAGCGTTGGTCCCTGCGTGCCAACCACGATCTCGCGCAACCGCTTCCCTGTGCGGACGCTGAAACCGGAGCGGCAATCCTCGAACCAATCCGCGCGGTCCTCGTAGTTGAACGTGATAAACTGAAAGTTCGCCCAGGGCGGCGCACCAGCCCCATACTCGACCTTGGCCAGGTAGCGCTGGTTCAAGTTGCTGTCATTGGTGAACGATTGGTAGCTGTAACGGATGGTGTTCCCGTGCGTCTCGGTGATGGTTTCGACCAGCCACGAAAACACCCGCCCGGTTGCAACGTCCGTGACCCGTGCGGCCGGTGTGCGCCCGAACTCCATCCGCGTTCCGTCCGGCAGCGTGCCTTCCCAATAGTCCCCCACGCGACGGTAGCGGATAAAGGCACCCTCGTTCTCACAGAAGAAAAAGCCGTCGGCGCGGGGAACTAGCTCCTCCTTGATCTCATTGATGAAGACGTCCGTCTCATCGGCGTTATCCACCATGCCGTCATGATCGTCATCCACGCTATTCGGTCCGTCCACATAACGGGGGATGCCCTTGTCGGTCTGCCGCTGGATGTAAGCTGTCGGCAAACGCCAGCCGAATCCCAGCACCCCATTGCCGCCGCCGCCTTCGTAGCTCAGCGCCAGTTGGGGCACGTGTCCGGCGGTTCCAGCAGGGACAGCGAACCCGACCCGATACTTCGCCGTCCCCGTGTTCAGCGTCGGCTGAAATGCTTCCCCCAAACCCTCAATCGAACCGGGGCCTTTGGGGAGAGAGATGGTGTTCGCGGAAACGCCGCTCTTGTCGGCGGCAAGAGCATCCGACCCACAAAGCAGCGCCGAGAGAACCAGACACGTCGCGCCTCTGGCCACCACAGTCCCGGGCCACTTGGACCGGATGACGCCACTCTGACCCCGCAGGTCGGTTTCCCTGGCTGGATCTCGGGCAGCATGTTCCGAGTGTTTCCCCCACCCTGCCTCCGCAGCTTCTTGGTATTTTATTCCATGCATGGCGTGACGGCTGAACACTGCCAGCGTGGCGCTGCGGACCTAAGTTGGGTCATGGACCACAAAGCCAGACCGGGCAGGGTGCAACGCAGCTTATTCCCGACGAACTCGGATGAATGCTCTGCCCAAACCGTTCAGATCCACCACGTTCGTGTTGGCACCTGAAAGCCGGTTGGCCGGCACAGGCGTGTAGGTGCCGACTACATTGGTGGCCCACTCCAAAGTGTATCGGTGACCGGCATGCCGGTTCCAATCCAAGGTCAAGCTGCTACCCGTTCTGCTGACAATCTGAATCCATGTCTGGGGCATGGACGCCGGGTTCCAAGGATCGGTAAGGGCCAGAAACTCCTGGAGTGTTGTGAATCCGTCCCCGTCGTCGTCCGCATTCGGGTCAGCAGTCACGGTGTCACCGTAATTGATGATCTCCCACCAATCAGAAAGGCAGTCACCGTCGAAATCGTCATTGGCCCGAACATTCACTTGGGCGGTAGCCCCCCGGCCACCAAGCCTCGGCACCGCATCATTGAACACAGGACAGCCAGCGTTGTTCGTTACGGCGTAGCGAAAGCCATTGATCACGACATAAACCTGCGTCACTTCGTTGGACCGGCCGGCTTCATTGGCATAACGGGCACCCTGACCGTCATCAAGGGAGGGTCTGAGGATGTAGTTCAAAGCCGGGCCCGTGGCTGGGAGGGGCAGGATTTCAGAAACCGCCAGCGTGTATTCATTGGTGGTCACCGTTCGGACCATGATCACCTGCGCACCAGAGTCCGGTAACAGGGGCTGCCCGAACATGTCGCGCGCCAGGCCATAGTAGATGTTGCCGGGTTCAGGGACCAAGGCTGGCGCTTCCCACGCCGCGCCCAGTAAGGCCAGTGCCCAGAACAGGGGCGCGAGCGGTTCTTTCCATACCGGCATAAGCGAATTCTTCATAATATGCTTAGTTGAGAGTTGATACTGTGGACACCCGGCGGAGCAGGAAGGTACCCTTGACATGGATGGGTTCCCGGTGAATACCCGTCACCGTTTCGTAGTAGAATCCACCCAATTGGTTGTCCAACCATCCCGCAGCGGTCGCTCCAAACATATTCGTGCTGGAGAACTCCAACCGTACCGCCCGCAGGATGTCATAGGACTCCACTCCTGCCGGGAATTTGTCCCTGTAGCCGGGTTTGTAGTTGTCATGATCAGGGTGGTACTGGTGTTTGAACGGATTCAGAGCGTCATCATAGCCGTTGGTGAGGGCGCAGGAGATGGTGCCGACCCCAAACTCGCCAGCTTGGGCCATCAAGACCGGTTCGCGAATGGCATAAATGGGGGTGCTCAGCCGGCGGGCCACCGGTTGCCCATCCCGTAGCGCAGCGCCCATGTATTGGGCCGCGACTTTCTCGTCGGTGAACAGCCTGAAGCTCCCGGGTGTGCCAGGCAACTTAAGCCCAGGATTCTGGGCGTCCGCCACCCAGGTTCCGTTCGTCCATACTTCCATAACCCGCTGTAACAGGCGCACCGCACCTCCGCCATCAACGTGCAAGAGAATCCTGAACTGGAACTCCGAAGCGGTGGGACGGACTTTCGTGCGGTCGCCGAAGTCGAAGGCCGGATTCGCTTGGATGATGTTGATGCTGGGGGCGCCCACCCAGCTCACATTCGTCATGCTCACGACGCCAACCCACAGGCCGGCACGGATGGACACCGAGCTGTCCTTCGATCCCCGCAAGCCTACCCCCGCACTCGCCTTCTGCGCGGCCACCGGCACCAACACTCGCGACCCAGCCCCATCGGTGACCTCCAGCACGGACTGGTACGCCGCATTCGCTGCCGCTGGGAAACCCGAAAGCGCGAAATCCCGCCGCCGCACGGCCAGGCGCAGCGTGGCCTGGCCCCCGGCCGGCAGGCTTAGGTTCATGGGCGCGTCGAAGGGCTTCCAAGACACCGTCACGTTAGTCGCATTAGTCACGGCGAAATTCCAATAGGAGAGCACCACGGTTCCTGCATTGAGGGCCGAATTCGTGGCGTTGCCCGGCCGAGCTAGGGACGGCAGTGAGCGGATGGTGAATGTGCGGGTCACATTCGTGCCGTCATTCCGCAGCAGGATGCGGCGCTCTTCCGCGAAGGTGCCAAAATCCAACCCGGCGTTGAGATCCGGTTCGACATAAAGAGGCCCCATGAAGGAGGATGCGCCCACGGTCTGCACCCAATAGGCCTTGCCGCGCTGGATGGTTGTGGTTGTGGTGTCCACAATCACCGACCACTTCCCGGCGGCGTTCAGCGCCAGTATCTGCTTACCGGCATGGGCGGCTGAACTTCGCAAGTAGTTGGCGAAGGTGGGAGGCGTGGTGTCACTGACGTGAAATCCCACCAGGTTCTGGGCGTCGGGAATCCAATCCCCCTTCGGCAACACCGGTTTACCAGTAACGACCCAAGTGACCGATGATGCGCCGCCCAGCTTGATTAACAGAGGCCGTCCGCCTTGAATGTCAAACAGGCTCTGCAAGGTTCGATTCGTGTGGCCTGCGGGGAAGAACGTCAGCCACTCCGGCTGCTTGGGCACCAAAGTGTTGACATCCTGGACGAATTGCGGCTGGCCGGCGCGACGATTCCAAGCCCACACGCTCTCCACGGGCAAACCGGCGAAGACGGTGTCCGCATCTTCGGGTTCCGGTTGAACCTCCAAATACACCGCGTTCCATCCGGGAGCGAGCACGTTGGTCTGACTGGCCCACTGCGCCCTGCCCAAGTGGGTGGAAATGACCAGGACCAGCCCACCCAACAGAACTGCGTTTGCGTTTCTAGCTGTAAACATATTCATGGCTTTGAGGAGGTGTGTGCTTAGTTCCCGCTATAGGAATACGCATCAAACCGGATGCGCACGTCGGTTACACCGTTCCCATCGCGCAATTGCGTCGGGAGCAGGCGGCCATTGATGAACTGGTCCAGCCCATCGGTAGCGTTCGCTTTGAAAGTGCTTCCGGGGATGAACAGCAACCACCGGGAATTCCAAACACTGCGCCCAATCAGCCGGCTGCTAAGAGTGGACGCGCTGCTGGGGTTGAAGGTGCCGCCAGAACCATCGTGGTAGGCTGGGATCTGCGGAAACAACCGCAACCGTCCATAGGAATTGCCTCCAAACGTCAGCGAATCCACGATCGGGATGTAATCTGGGTCGTTGACCGTGCTGCTGCCAATAGCGAATGGCACCGGCAGGATCTGGTCAATGACCTGCCAGCTTCGCACCGAGAATTCGTCTGTCGCGACCCGCTGCTGGTCTTCACCCGCCGGCACCAGATAGACGTAGGGCGTCGCGGACAGCCCAGCGCTGATGGCCGAGTCGTAATTGACAAACCCGACGCCCCCGGCATGAATCTTCACGGCAAAATGCGTGGACGGGTAGGCGTGGTCGCCACCCGCCAGTGGCTGTCCGAAGAAATTCAGGCCGTTGTTAATGGTGGTGGTGAACGGAATGACGAGGCCTGGTTCAACGGCATTGGTCGCTCCCTGCGGCGCAATGCAGAACCGGCGGAACTCCGGGTAGTCCAAGAGGTTGTTAACGCGGGAGCGTTGGAGTAATTCCCGCCACTGGGCATTGCCGGCCGCACCCGGCAGAATCCGCAGCAGCTCGTACCGGAGCGAAAACTCGTAGTTAAACAGGTTCGGGTTGTTGAACCCCAAGCGGCTCTTGAGCACCTGCCAGGAACCTGACATGCGCGCCATCGCGTCCGCCAACCCTGGATCGCCCTGCCCGGAACCGGTGACTGGCTGGCCGTTCACGATCAGCCCGAGTGATCGCGACCGCACCAGTTGGTTGAGGAAGTCCTGGGCGGAACGCGAGTCCTCACCCAGCAGTCCCGTCTCGTAATCGTAGGCTTTTGCGGCGAGATAGACGTAGCGCGCTGCCAAGTCGAACTGGGCGCGGTATTTCTGGATGCCATCATTGCGGAAGATGCGGAAGGCCATGTCCTTGTACCGGTATTGCTGCACGTCGGAGGCAGTTTGGGCCTGGAAACGATCCCAGTCATCCAGCAACCGCTGCCCTTTGGCCAAGACTTGGAGGTAGCGATTGGCTGATTGCTCCAGACTCTCTTCCAAGTTGAAGATCTCCAGTTCCAGCGTCGCCGTGCCGCGCACCAATTGCTTCAACTGGGCCTTGGCCGAGGCCATGGCCACATTACCACGAGGATCAATGACCCCATTGCGGGTGATCACGATGTCTATGTTGGCCTGCGCCTGAACAATTTCTTTGGCCTGCTGCTGTTCCAGTTCAATAACGCCCTGCTTCTGCGCTTTTTCTGCATAGATCTGGCCAACAACAGTCCCAACTAGGCGAATTGCACCACGCACGATAGCTGCAACATCCAGATCCGCGTAAGGAATGATTCCCAACACTCCAGCCGTTGCGTACAAAGCCTCGGCAGTGGCATCCGCGATAATATTGGCATACGCGGCCTTGTTCTGAAAGCTCAATGCTTTCTCACGCGCCTGAACAATGAGGGCATTCAGCGCCATCTGTTGATTATTGGCTGTGTTCAAGATTTGGACCTCAGCCTCTCCTGCCGCTCGCTCGGCACTGTTCAACGCTGCTTGAGCACGAACCACGCGGCCCTGATCTCCAATCTGGTCAATTAGGTTGTCATACTCTTTCAGCGCCTTCTGGATCCGTCCGTAGCTTTGGAGCAGATCCGAGTGCGCCATCTGAATCTCACCCTGTGCCCGGCGCGGAAGTGTCCAGACCGAGGGTTTCACAAACCCAAAACCTTCGGTGGACATGTTGAACTGCATCTTCTTCAAGGGCGGAATAGATCCTCCGACCAGAAGTTTCAGTTCCTTCGTGAGCATGTTCACCTCGAATTCCGTTTCTCCCGTTTTCCGCTTGCCGAGCAACTCGGAGGGATCGAAATACATGAAATGGTAGAGGTCGGGACCATCGTAGCCAGTGTCGTAGGTGCGGCTCGGCCCAATGTCGTCCGGATACGGATAACCAAACACCTCGATGAGACGGTTCTTGAAGTCTATATTACGTTCCACGGTGTTCTTCTGGAATTCATACACCTCGTCGGCCTGTTTGCGAAGTTGCTGAGCACTGTTGTAGGCGTGGTTAAACACCGCTATGGCATTATTGAGGTTCGCGACTGATCGGTCGTAAATCTGTTCGAAATGGGTCTTCGGATTCGCACCGCTCAACTCACTGGCACTGATATCGAAGGGCACCGCTCCCTTGGCGACCCCCAAGGGGTTCAGGCCGGCATCCGCTTCTCCCAGCTTGGCCTCGACATCGCGATACGCGGCGGCGATCTGAGCCAACTCCGGCACGGTGGTGCGGTCAATCTTCTGAATCCCCGTGTGCGAGACGTCCGGGTCCACGTCGGGAATGATGGCATTGCCCATCACCCAATCCAGATACGCACCCTGGCCGGCCCGCATCGCCCATTCCGAAAGGCCCCAGGCCCGGTTGGTGTCGGAGTCGAAGTAACCCTGCCATTGGCCTTCCGGATTCTCCACATAGCGTTCGCGGTAGGTCAGGTTGACGATCTCCGAACCCGTGCGCGCCCGCGCCGCCGCCGCACTCGCGAAACGGCGTTCATCGTAGTAATCCACGCTTACCGGTTGCCCACCCACCAGCACCGACTCGATGCGTGGTACCCAGGAAAAATTCGGGTTCGACAGCAGGCGGTAATAGACTTTAACAGCCGTCAAGTAGTGTCCCCATGCGTCGCCATGGCCTTGCGGGTAGAGGCGTGCCGCGTCATCCACAAGAGTGGAGTAGGCGGCCAGGTTCAGGTTGGTCCGATTCCACGCCTGATCGCGAATGCCGTAGTTCAGCACGTAGGCCACCTGCCCGCCGGCAATATCGCGGGTGATGTTCCAATACAGACGGTTATAGACCGGATTGACCCGCGTCCCGGGCTGTGAGGAGTCGTCGCGGCCTCGCAGCAAAGCGATCTCCTCGCCCAGCAGATCGGGCATCTGGTTCATGAAGCAGAAAAGCGAACTGGCCTGCGCGCCGAACTGCCCGTCGCTGGTCCCGAAGGCGATGGTGGGGTCCACCGCATCGGCATAGGCCTCGTTCCCGAGGAGCATATACAGGTCCGACAACCGGCTGCCTACGAGCATCAAGGCCATGTTGGCATCCGTGAAGTTGATTGGCGGGGTACCATTCACGCTCAGTTCCATGGCGCGGTTGAACACGCTTTCGTAGGTTTCAATCAGGCCGTAATCGTCGGCGTTTGAGATGTTGAACGGAATATCCCCCTCCCAGCGCCGGCCGGCCTGAGAAATCATGCTCACGATCGTGTTCACCGTGGCACTCTTGTAGTTGCCGTAACGCTGCTCGTAGGGATTGATGCCGGCCAGCACCCGTTTGACCCAGCCTTCCGCGAGTTGCGGCCGAGTCCAATCACTCCATTGATTGTACAGTGGATGACTCGGGTTGATGGGGCGGTAACGGCAGATGAACCAGTTGTCGCCGAGTGTATTCACGTTCGCGCCTTCGATGACGACTTCAGGTATGCCCACGCCATTGGCGGCAACAGGATAGTCAGTCCAGTCCGATGGCCTGTAACTAGTGGGCCACAAATTAAGATTGTCGGCCACAAATGGCGGCAGTGCGCTGCCCGGAGAGAACCGCCACTCGAATTGGAACTGTTCCGGGCGTCCCTTGAAGTCGGCCGAGTGCCGCAGAGTGATTTTCTCATCGTAGGGACTAGGCGGATAAATGGCCTTGAGATCGCCCACGTATAGCGGCGGGGTGACACGAATGACGGCCAGTTCCACCGGGTCGGCAGGTTGAGTGAGATTCGTGTTGTTGCCAAAGGCCAGCGTCACATAGCCGTTGCCTTGAGCAAATCCCGCAGTCAGCGCCATAGAGTCGAAAGCGGTGTCCTGGGAGCCCAAGGTGATGACCTGGCTGGCTTGATTGGCCAACGCGATGAGCTTGGCGCGAAAAGCGGCATCTTGTGTCAGCGCTAGGATTCTGGTGCGGTCGTCGGCGCCGACCACGTTGAGCTGTAGGTAGTCCTCACCGGTGAGCGCTGCAATGAACTGGCCTTTGAACGCGAGCCGGTTGTTGAGCGGCTCAAACCACAGTCGTTGCTGGAGATGAGGCGGCAGATCGAAGAAATACACCTTGTCCTGATAATTGATCTTCCGCACGTCAGCCGGAAGGTTGGGCACGCCGGTGACATAGTAGGTCCTGGTTGGGTCAATCACCCGAGTGCTTTCGCCGCGTCCGTTCGCGATGGACTGCTGATAGAGTATCTCCACGCTCTTCTGACCTTCAATGGCGGGCAGCCCACGCTTCGGTCGGACTAGCGACTCCTCAATGAGCAACTCGGGCACCAAGCTGAGATCCACGTTGGTGACGCCGCAAGACCCCAGCAAACCCGCTGGGTAATTCGTAAGGTCCGGCCAACGGCACGTATAGGCGATATTGATGGGCTGCCCATTAGTACCCGGATTGCCTTCGCCCCGCTGCCTGGCCAGAAGGTCCAGCCACGGAACGATGCCGCTCGCCGGACGCGGATAAAAGTCGGGATAGAAGAAGCCGGCATCCGGCCTGTCCATATAGAAGTACCGCGTAACGATGCCGCTCAGTCCCCCATCGTCCCCCGCCGCCCTGACCCAGAGTTGCTTCTTGCGATCCCGCCAATAGGGACCGGAGACGGGATAGCTATTGGTCAGGTCGGTGAAGGCATTAAGCGGCAAAGGCGGTTGAATCCGTGTGCCAGCAGTGCCGATGTAGTTGAATGTGCCGGCGGTGACATGGAACACCAGGATGTTCCACGGAGCGCCATTGGATGCGTTTACACGATACGGTACTAACAGGTACGGCAGCGAGGTGTTCGCACTGCCCAAATCATTACGTAGCGCGAAAGCGCCGACACCATCGGCCACGGGCCAGAAAAAGGCGTGCTCGTCGTTGGGATTGTAGCCTGGCAGGGTCGGTTCGTTCTGGTAGTAAATGTAGCGGTTGTTAAAGATACCCTCATTGAGCGGGCCGCTTCCGCATTGGTCAGCAATGTCCACCACGCCCGGATTCACGGGCCATTGGTTCGTATAGCGGCACGTCAGCGATGGCCAATAAACATTCATGCCATTGGGCCACAGGGAGTTGTTGAACTGGTTGTACCACCATACTTCCAAGTTGCCCACATTGACGCCAAAAATCTGGCCAGGCTGGGAAATCGCCTGCCCCTGTGCGTTGGTCAAAAACGTCTGCCCATAGAGTTCCGGCGCATAGCGATCCCATAGCGGCCAATTGTAAGGCAAATGGATGTAGCCTGGCCACGGGGCCTGATGGTAGTTCGTTTTGACCTCTGTGCCGATGGGCCACGACTTGAGCGCGAGATCGAAGTAGGTCGTGTCGTCATGGTAAACGGTCCGGACTACTTGGAAGCCCACCCAGTCGTCGCTGTTCTGGTCATGGTCTAGTTCGTAGCGCAAGAGTGACAAGCCGGGTTTTGTGGCTGAAAAGACCCGCCCGCCGAGATTGGCATGTTTGGTAGAAGACCCATCGGCTTGCACCTGGTAATCCATCAGCACCGGCCGGATCGAAGCGGGCACCGCGACCGTCGGCCCTGTATTTTCGCCGGATCTGGCAATGACGTATCGCTGCGGACTTGCAGGCCACGATGCAGCGTAATGTCTGATTTCGTAGGGCCATACCGCGCGATTGTGCCGGTCACGGCGCGTCCAAACCACTTCGACCTGGCTGTAGGCGAAAGTCGTCTCTCGGATGGAGAACACCCGGCCGTCAAACGGCCCTGCCTTCGGGTGCTGGTAAACGAAATCTCCCGCTTGGTCGCCATAACTGCCTGAGTTCAGCCCCCGGGTCACCCACGGACGATCCCGTCGTGTCGGCGAGGCGAGCGGGTTCAACTCCTCGCCGACCTGAACCGCGCTGACATTCGGCAAAGGGTCTTCTTGGTAGGGCCGAGTCTCCAGCACGACCATGCCGACAAATGGTCCGCTAGGGCCGTCTTGATACTCCATTACCACCCGTCCGCGCTTCTGCGCCGCGTATAGATGTCTGTCAGTAATCCACAAATAGGGTGTGTTCGTGTTATCCCACGATCCCATCCCCACACCCGGAAGCGTCTCGTTATAATAAATCCGGCACGAAGGCACCTGGCTCAGACTGACCGGAAGTTGGGGTGGGGCTCCGCTGTCCGTATGATAGACCACCATGATTTCATTGGTGAGCGGCTCCGTCACGACATGCTCAAACTGAACGTATTGACCGAGTGCAGGAAACCACCAGCGCACCTTGTCATTACCCTCCACCACCCCAAACACCTTGCCCGCGCTTGCCACGTAGGCGAAACGTCTCCAAGGGAAAGATCCCACCGTCGGGTCGGTGGAAGTGTAGGTGGTGTAGAGCGGAGCTTGCTGCACCCCGAAACCGGGCGGCCCA
Organism: uncultured Verrucomicrobiota bacterium; assembly: GCA_903847485.1. Taxonomy (GTDB): domain Bacteria; phylum Verrucomicrobiota; class Verrucomicrobiia; order Limisphaerales; family JAJXZI01; genus CAINDV01. Next base: position 7,636 of record CAINDV010001091.1, on the reverse strand, counting down.
AGAATCTCTTCGCCTTGCGGCGCATTGGTTCCAATGTTGCGCCAACCGCCACTCGCCATGGCGCTTGGTTCCAAGCCAGTCCGATACGCAATCGCCTTGATATACATTGGGCTGTTGGAAATCAGGAGTGAACCGCCGTTCGTCAAGTCTTGCCCTATCACAATCGTGGTGCGGTTGGTTATCTGTGGAGCCGGAAACGAAGCATCCGTGCCCAGCGTGAAGCAAATGCGGGAGCCTTCAGGGCATGTAAGCGTGACGCGATAAGGCGCATTGCTGGAAAAACCAGCGGGCGGATTAAAAACCACACCTTCGGACTCACGCCGATACTCGGCCGCCGGCTGGCTGCACTCCGGAACCGCATCACTCGGATCCCAACCAGAGCGAAAGCCCTGGGCACGCATCAGGGTGTATCCGGTGATGGGCACCGCCCCACCGTTGGTCACCGATGGACTTTCTTGCGGTGGCGGGCAAACCTCATCCGTGGAATACCGGATGTTGACAGCTCCCAAAGTGGCGCTAGTCAGGCTAACGCCGTAAGGATCAACCTGGGAATACGGAGACACGGGACCAAACACTGGATTCTGCACTTTGAACCGGACTTCCTCAAGAGCCACTGCACTGGGAGCGCGGCCTTCGACGAACGCGCGAACGCGAATCTTAGCATTCGAACTGACTTGAAAGGAAGCTGGGCAAATGGGAGCACTGCCATCGGGATCTCCACCGTTCACGGTGTAGCGCATGACACTGCCAGCAACCGTCCCGCAGGGCAGACTGACATTCACGGTAACGGGCTCCGTCTGATAGTACCCTGCCACCGGCTTGGATGGATTCAAAGCGATGCTGGGAGTACAGGCGTATAAGGAGATGGTGGACTGAGCTACATCACTCGGATCCCAGCCGCCCTGCTTGGCACACGCCATGGCGCGGACGGTCGTTGTGGTAGTGACCGAAAACGGGCCAGTGTACTCGGCTGAGTTGCAGTCGGGGGCCGAACCGTTGGTCGTGTAGGTTATCTTAAACATGTCCGCGCTCAACCCATCAGTGCCAGTAATCGTTACCAACACCGAAGCCGCGCTGGATGGCGCTGGATTCAAAGGAGCAATCGCTGGCGGCTGAAATTTGTTAGCGTACGGAAACTCTCGGAACCGGCAGTTCGAAAGCGTTCCACTGTTGGCATAGCCGTTAGGCCCGTGGGCCACCTTGAAAGTCCCATTGTTTGCTCTGCCATCCCACCCGGCGGACACCAAGCCATAGCCAGCACCGCCGTTAATACGCACGACCGGCGCACCGAAGAATATGCCGCCGCCCGCGCCCACGCCGCCATTGCCACCGGCACCGCCTGGCCCCGATCGGTCGGACGTGCCAAAATCGGTAGCCCCACTGCCACCCGCGCCGCCCTGGCCATTGCCAGCAGCATTGGAATTTCCACCGGCACCGCCGTTTCCTGCTGGCCCTTTTGTAACACCGATTCGGTAAGCAGTTCCATTCTGGCCACTTGTTCCGTCCTGAGCTCCACCACTTCGGGAAACAATGACGCCGGTGATTTCGATGAGTTCGGAGGCGTAAAATTCAATCGCGCCCCCGCCAGCTTCCCCCGCTGCTCCACCGCCACCGCCACCGCCGCCTGAACTACAGCCGTATGAGTGTCCCCCGCCCCCGCCGCCGCCACCACCCGCTCCGCCACCCATAAAAACAGCCCAATCATTGGCTGTGTCGCAGTAGCTTCCGTCAAATCCCCTGGCTCCACCGAGCACACTATCCGCTGCGGTGGCCGCGCCAAGGTGCCCGGATCCACCAACGCCGCCGAAGTGGCCGTAGCCGTAGGCGCTCAAATCCCCACCCCCGCGCCCACCGTCTCCCCCGCGCCCACCACGCGCATCTCCCGGTGGCGTTTCCCCAGGCGCACCGTTCGCGCCGCCGCCAGCACCGATTCCGGCAACTCCATTCGTTCCAGGCGTGTCACTGGTGGCATCCGCTCCGCCGCCACCACCACCAGCCCCGCCCCCTCCAAACCCTGCACGATCTGCACTAAACGCCGTGCCGACGTAAATCTTCCGCGCCTCAATTTTCACCCAGCCATACTGGGAGCCATCGCGATTGGGCTTCACCGATAGAGATCCTAGGCCCGCATGCCCGTTAAAAACCCCGATGTTCCAGTGTCGGCCCGCAATGACTTCGTTCGCGTTGGGTGTCCAATCGGCTCCACCATGGTCCCCGCCGTTGAGCGAGTCCCACGCGGAACTGTGCTGCGCTGTGGCGAAGAGCAGCGCAACTGCTGCGGTAGCGGTCTGAACTAGGTTCCCACTAGTTTGTTGTAGCATGTTCATGTGTTGAGGGTCTTGTTGCTATTCACCAAAGTGGAAGACGATTGTTGTTTGCTCCTCTTTGCGGCCACCTGCGCAGCAGGGCACCTGCGGAACCACCGGGCCAAACCGTAAGACGAGGAGAATCCCATCCCCCCCCCCCCAGAAACTACGGCTCGATCGACTGCTATCTGACGAGCCAAGTGGTTCTTAACTTTCGATCTCAGAAGACGCTCAACCTTGGTAAAAAAGCCCTTTTCTGGCTCACCAATTCTTGTCATTTGCACAACTGTTTTTGTCTGCTTTAATTTCATGTCAGGCGGCCCAAATCAGGCGCAGTTGCCGGATTCGAGCGTACATTGGTTGAAATGATTGTCGTTGACCAGTGCATATTTGTTGCGGCTTGCCAATGAATCGCATATCCCGCCTGAGCCTGTCAAAAGGCCCCTTCAGCCAGGCGCACGGGCTTCTTGCGTTTCGACCGCTTTACGCGCACCAGCGACCGTCGCGCAGGATTCGAGCAGAAGCATCCTTGGCTTTTACATAGCGACCATCGGGAAGCCCCGGTCAGTGAAGTGACAGGCTTTGCTTGGCGCGAGACTGCGCGAAGCCCGCTGGCCGGCCGCTGCCAGGCGCAGAAGCCGTGACGACCAAACCAAACACAAGGGATTGATCGTGCGCTCAAGGCTACAAGGGAAAGAAATTTCCGGAAGAGCTTCGGTTCTGAGTTCAGGCAGCGGGCAGGGAAAAATCGGAGTGCGCGATGGCGGTTTGGGCTGGTTGTGGCCAGGCACCGTGGAATCGCAGCCTCCTAGTTAAAGCGCAGAACGAGGTGGCGACGAAGCAAGGAGGCGGTCGTAAGAATGGAGTTCATGGGCAGCGTGATTTTGCTGGCACGGGCAGTGACGGCGATTTCTGCTCGGCCTTCTTGAAAGCCAGGAAAAGAAGCTTGGCTGGCTCAACGTGGAGCGCTTGGGCAAGCAGCAGAAGCTCGAAGTCTGCCACCCATCGAACTTGTGTTTCGAGCTTGGCAAGGGTCTCGCGGCTGCTGTCCCAGCCAAGGAGGGCTGCCGGTCACCCGGGTTCTCCCCGGTCAAGGCGGAGAGCGAAGTCGGCGGCCAGGCTGAAAACGTGGAGGACTCCATTTTCAGCCGATGCGCTGGGCGAGGTTCCCGTGCGGATCGTAAACTTCCAGGAAATTGCCGTCAGCGACGGAGATTCGGTCGGGAAAGACGACGAGGTTCAATCCGCCGGGGTGCTTGGCCGAGGCGTACTTGATCCCAGCGATGTTGATCCCGGCAATGCTGGCCAAATCATAGGCGAGTTGGCCCAGCCGTTGCGTGGGAGGCTGGGGCATGGTCACCCAGTTGCCGGTCACCTCCTGCGCGGTCGTGCCGAGGGCGGCCAAGGTGGTGCCATCGGTCAGATCCAGCAGGTTGTTCAGGGTTCCGTCCACGCTGACCACGACCCACGGCGCGGTGCGAACGGGGACGGGACCACTGGGCAACAGAACCAAGGCCGAGACTTCAATGAAGGCTGTAATCGGGTCGTGTGCGAGGTAAATGGAGTCAAAGCCGCCTTGGGGGGTAAAGCGGGCACCGGCGAGTTTGGCCGCCCCACCCCACAAGGGTTGGGGCGGGCCGGTCAGGCCGGGCGGCGGGCCAAGCAGGTAGCGATAACCGATAGCCCGCGACCAGGGCCCGTGCGCAGACACAAGTTTGACGTTGGTCAGCGCCGTGAACAGTTGCTTGAACGGAAGCATCAGACTGGCACGCCGGCCGCCGCGTTTTCGAGAATTCTCAGGACGGCATAGGTGTGGTTGGCCAGAATCATTTCCAGCGCGGTGTGCCCATCGAGGTCAGGATGAGGTGTATTCAGCCACACCCGAACCGTCTCCGGCTTGTGGAAGAATTCATGGAGAATCTCCACCGCTCGCTTTACCGGCTGGAGCGGTGGTTGGCAGGCTTCGGCCGAAGGATTGCGGTGGATGGCTTTGTAGTTCAGTTGCAGCCCCTCGGCGAGGCGCTTGAGGGGCAGGCCCATATAATCGGCCAACTTCTGGGCGTCAATGCGACCACTCGCCTTATCGTGTAACTCAGGGAGAATGACTTGCAGTCCCCCGGCACCCCGAAGGAGCGTTTGCAGTTTTTCCTGCATGGCCGTGATCTGGCTTTGCATCTCAGCCGCCTGATCCAGAATTTCCGGCCTCTCAAGTAATGCGGTCGTCACGGTTGGAATCTACACAAAATCCCACTTTAGTCCACCGAAAGTCTTGAAGGCTGGCTGCCCCTGTCAGGTGCAGGAGCTCACGGTGAACAGCCGGCGAGAGGAGCAAGGTTCCGTAGAGGGCGCGAGCGGGGGCGATTTGACCGCTCAAAATCAGGTAGTTCACCGGCCCCGTGTCCGCGGCCACGATCATCGGCGTTGCGGCAGTAAAGCGTTGTCGCGAGCGGCGGCGTCGCTGGTCTTGATCGAATACGGCACGCGGTGGCCGCGCAATAGCTCTTCGGTGTCGTGGAAGCCCAAGCCCAAAAGCTCAGCGACCTTGCCCCGCGAAAGTCGGCCGAGCGCGCACTCGTCAACGAGCAGCGCCTCCAGGGCGCGTCGGGGCAGCGTCTCTGGCGCGGAGCCCAGCGCCCGAACCACGGGTTCCGGAACTTGCAGGGTGATTTCCATAGTTACCTTGCGGCGTAAGTGGTGCTGCCGCCGACCTACCACGATGTAACCGGAGGAGGCAAGTCCCGACACATAAAGGACGTTATGTTTCACAAAGAAATTTTGCAAAAGTTCTTGTCATGTAGGGACACTTTGTGTATATCACCAATGTAGTGCTCAAGAAGCCGGGTTTTAAGGCGAGGTGTGCCTTGGACCCGAACGCGTCTATGCAATACTTGAGCACAATCTTGCAGAGTGGATGGCCCGGGAGTGGAACGACCATAGTTCTAGTCGTTGGGGGCATCTGCATTTTCTGGATCTTCGCTGTAGCCGGCGGCCGATTTGATTTATGTAGCCGAGGTCGCTCGTTGAGTCTCGAATTTCCGCGAAGAAAGTCCGAAGTTAATGAAGAGGAATTCAAAGGAGAGGGTGGGAAGCGCCAACGCGTTGCGGGTGGCCATGGCTATGGGAAGGGGGCGCTGAAGCCTCGGCGGAAATCCACTGGCCAAGGTGGCGTCATGGCCGTGGGACCGCGCAGCCCCTTGAGAGCGCAGAGGCACTGATCGACAAGTCTGCCGGCGTTGGCATGAGCGTGGAAACCGGCCCACCGGCCGCAGCAAGCCCCTGCCGTTCAGCCGGTGGCGTCTTCACGTCACATCTCGCCGATGTGGTCCCAAAGCGGCCGGAGATCCTCGTCGTCGAGGGCCATCAACTTCATCTCCCTGGTGCCGCCAAGCTCATAAGCAGCCTCCAGCCATCGCCGGGCTTCCGTCAGCCGGCCAAGCTGGCATTCGTAGCATGCGAGGTTGTAGCGCATGGTGGCGCTGTCCGGAAACCGCTCCACTACCGGGAGCAGGTTGTCGCGGGCCTCTTCGGTGCGGTGGTCAATGACAATTATTCTTCGCCTGGGGAATTTTAATTGTCACTCTTCAGTGCGTATCAGCTCGTGGAGCGCATACGAGCGGTGAATCCAGCCAAGCTCCCGGTTGGGGGCTAGCTTCGTGATGGCCGCTGCAATGTCCACGCAAGCCTCCCACTTCTTCGCCGCGGCATAGACCTGCCAGCGCACCTCCCGAACATCGGGATGCGCTCGAAGTTGCGGCGTGATGTTCTCCAGCTCCTCGTTGGCCTCGGTGAAGTTCCCAAGCTCAAGCCACCCCACTGCGGCCTGCAGGTGGAAACTGTCAGGATGGCCGAGCGGCTTCATTTGAGCTTGGCGTTCACGGCGTTAAAGCCCTTCTGGCTGAGGAGACCGGCACCGCGGAGCTTCTTGGCGAGGTCCAGTTGGCGGGCACCGATCTTGGCGTTCTTGGACTCGTTCGCCTTGAGCGGCAGTAATTCTAGGTTGGCAATCACATTGTCCAGTTCTGGGGCTACAGCTCGCGGGACGATGTGGTCAACGCTCAGCGCCTGGCCTTTGTATGGACCGTTCTGCACGGTGGGCGCGTGCCCTCGGCGCATCTCGACCTCCCCTGCCCCGTCAAGGCAGCCGAGCTTTGTGGCGATGTCGAGGTTTCTGAGCAGCGCCGCCCAGGTGAGCTGAGCCGCCTGGGAGTTGGTGTAGCCGGCGAGCACCACGGCGCGTTGCGCAACAACAGGAGGCTTGCAGCCCGCCTGCCGGCTGGTCGCAAGCCAGTAAACGGATTTCTGGATTCTTGGATTCGCCCCCCGAGCGCCCAGCGTGGCAAGATTGGTGGGCGCTATGAGCGAGGCGATGCTTGTGGCATACGGCTCCACCTCCGCCCCGCGGGCGGCGAGCGCTAAGAACAAAGCGATGGCGACAAACAGGTGCATGGCACCTGATGGCGTAGAGATCCGGGGCGCGTAATTCGGGGCGGCAGACACGGGTTCTCGAACTACGGTATCCGGTAGAAATGCTCCAGACCCCGGATCACGCTTTCCGGCACCGGCAGATGCGCCTGCCACGACCGATCCAGGAGGAGCAAGGCACCGAGGCCCATGAGTAGCAGGGCGAGGATTGCGAGGATGCGGAGGCGCTGCAGGCCGGTCATCAGGCGGATGTTCTGGGGCCAGCGCTGACGATACTCCCGCCAGTTGCCGTTCACGTCGTGGCTCCGCGCGTTGCCGGCGAGCGCCAACATGCCGACCCCGGTAACCGCGATGATCCATTGCGCCCAGTGCCAGGGCGCGAGGTGCGTCCAACCAATCGCCAGCAAAACCTTCAGGACCAGCGGCAGGGCCGAGACCCCTTTCAAGGAGGCCCAAGAGGCGAGGTCGAGGATGTGGAGCGTGAGGGACACCCCCACCAGGAGCACGCTGGCGATGATCAACAGCTTATGGAACGGATTGGTCCACGGCCAGCACAGCGCCTGTTTCTGCTGGCCTTCGGCGTCGGCCACAGGCGCGGGTTTTAGCAAGTAGGCCAACGGCCACCAGAACCACGCCGTGGCTTTGATGTTCAGCCGGTAGAGGAAGGCGGGGAGGAACCAGGAGATTCCCAACGGCAGTTCAAGCGCCAACGCAACGAGCATACGCTGATCCCGCTCATTGATCCCTTCGTTAGTCACGAGAGTATCTACTGGCGAGTGACGGGTTCTCAGCGGGGCTGAGCGCCCGGCGGGGCTACGAACGGCGCGCGGCGAGCCGGCCGAATCTTGGTAGGTTGGACGGTGTTTGTCCCACCGGGGGTGCTACACCGGTGGGCAATTATGTTGCTC
>CAINDV010001090.1 GCA_903847485.1 uncultured Verrucomicrobiota bacterium | reverse complement strand
CTGCTGGGGATCGACGAAGCTCTCGGCCACGAGCACGGGGTGGTGGTAACGGTCTTGCCAGTCCTGGCTGAGGCGCTGGAGGCCGAGCTTCATGACGCGGCTGGCGAGGTTGGGCACGTGCCAGCCGGCGAGGATGAGGAAGCGGCTGTTATTGGCGACGAGGGCGAGGCGGCGTTTTTTCTGTGGGGCGCTCCAACCGATCCAGGTTTCGCGGGCCTTGAGGTGGTAGGCGCCGGCCGACCAAGCGAGCAGGGCGACCCACTGACCAGCGAACTCGGCGACGTAACGGAGTTGCTCGCCGACGAGGGCGGCGCTCTGGAGGTAGTGCTCGGCGACGAGCAGTTGGTCGAAGCGCGCGCGCTCCTCCGGGAGGAGGAGGCGCACTTGGACGCTGTCGAGCAGGCGCTGGTCGGTATCCGTCAGAATCGGGCGGGCAGTGGTTTTCACGCCGTGGAGGGTACAAAGAGTGCGGCGGAAAGTCCCGCACTTTCTGCAATCCCCTTGTCCCACAGGCGATTCCTCAACTCATGAATCCGCCATAGTCCTCGGCTTGCAGCGCCGCCTAAACAACTTCAGCCCGCCAGGAGCGCCTCCGTCAGCGGTGATCGCACTTTGAGCTTTCACCGGCAGGGCAGAGGGGCTACTGTTTCGCGCTCGAAACGACTCATGGAAGCCGCTCATATCAGAAATTTTAGCATCATCGCCCATATTGACCATGGGAAGACGACGCTGTCCGATCGGTTATTGCATCGCACGGGAACCATCACCGACCGCGAGATGCAAAACCAGCTCTTGGATTCGATGGACCTGGAGCGGGAACGGGGCATCACGATCAAGGCCCACCCGGTGACGATGAATTACCGGGCCAAGAATGGGGAGGTCTATGAGTTGAACCTCATTGATACCCCTGGCCATGTGGATTTCTCCTACGAGGTGTCCCGGAGCCTGTGCGCCTGCGAAGGGGCGCTGCTCATCATTGACGCCGCCCAAGGCGTGGAGGCGCAGACCGTGGCGAACCTCCACCTAGCCATGAAGCAGGAGCTGACGATCATCCCGGTGATCAACAAAATTGACCTACCGCACGCCAACGTGGCCCAGGTCAAACAACAGCTCGAAGACATTCTGGCGATCCCGGCCGAGTTGGCGCTTCTGGCCAGCGCCAAGGAAGGCCTCGGCATTGATGAGATACTGGAGGCCATCGTGGCACGCATCCCGGCACCCAAGCCCACCGGCGCACCTACGGTCCAGGCGCTGGCGTTTGACTCTTACTTCGACACCTACAAGGGCGTCGTAACCCATGTCCGCGTCTTCAACGGTGAGTTGAAGGCCGGGATGCAAGTGAAGCTGCTTCACTCCGGCAAGAACGTCGAGGTCAAGGAAGTCGGCAGTTTCAATCCCAAGCCCTATGTCCGTGAAAGATTGGAGACCGGCGAAACCGGCTATATCACCGCCAACATCAAAAGCCCGCTCGACGTGATGATGGGCGACACGCTGACCGATGCCCGCCATCCGTCGCCCGTGCTGCCAGGTTTTAAGAAGGTCCATCCTATGGTGTTCAGCGGGATCTACCCGATCAACACGGCGGATTACGAGCACCTCAAGATCGCGATGGGTAAGCTACAGTTGAACGACTCAGCCTTCGTCTATCAGGCGGAGACTAGCGTGGCGCTGGGGTTTGGCTTCCGGTGCGGCTTCCTCGGCCTGCTGCACATGGAGATCGTGCAGGAGCGGCTCCAACGCGAGTATGGCATGGCTATCATCGCCACCTATCCCAGCGTGGTGTATAAGGTCAAGATGACTGACGGCACGATTAAGGAAGTGGACAATCCGGCGTTCCTGCCCGACGTGACTTACATTGAGTCCATCGCGGAACCAATGGTAAAGTCCTTCATCATCAGCCCGAACGAATACATCGGCGACATGATGGCGCTGGTTTCAGAGAAGCGCGGCACGGTGGATCATACCGAGACACTGGACGCCCGCCGCGTCATGCTCACCTGCTTAATTCCGTTGAACGAAATCCTGATTGATTTCCACGACCGCATCAAAAGCATGACGCGCGGCTATGGCTCGATGGATTACGAGCCGATGGACTACCTGGACGCCGAGATGGTGAAACTGGAAATGCTCGTGAACGGCGAGCCGGTGGACGCCTTTTCGTGCATCGTGCATCGGGTGAAGGCTGAGCAGCGCGGTCGCGCCTTAGCGGCGAAGCTGAAGGAAGTCATCCCGCGGCAGCAGTTTGCCGTCGCCATCCAAGGCGCGATCGGCGGGAAAATTGTCGCGCGGGAAACCGTCAGTGCCCTCCGCAAAGACGTGCTGGCTAAGTGCTATGGCGGCGACATCACCCGCAAACGTAAGCTCTTGGAGAAGCAGAAGGAAGGTAAGAAACGCATGAAATCCTTCGGCTCCGTGAACATTCCGCAGGAGGCATTTATCGAAGTGTTAAAGGCCTGAGCCGGCGGGCAGAGGACCGATCCCCCTGAGTAATTCTTTATGATCTTAAACTGGTTTATGTCCAAGACGGTGCGCCAAGCCACCGCCATGCGGAAGCATGTCTGGAAGCTGCTCCAAGCGCAGCGGGACTTGCTTTCGTCTCCGGCGCTCGCCGCCATGGAGGCCGCGCTCGGTGCCTTGCAGGCGAAGATCGCCGCCGGCGCTGACGCGGGCAAACTGCGCCTGGAAATGGAGCAGCTCGAGTTCGCCGCCAACCAATGGCTCAAGCCTTATCCGCACGCCGCCTGGCGGGAGAACGTCGAGGTGTTACTCGTCGCTCTGGCGGTGGCGATGGGCATTCGCACCTTCATCCTGCAGCCTTTCAAGATTCCCACCGGTTCCATGCAGCCAACTCTCTGGGGGGTGACTTCGGAGAACTTGATGACCCAGGCGGGGGCGAAAATCCCGACTGGCGTGGACCGCATCCGCGACTGGCTGGCTGGGGCTTCCTATCTGCACTTGGTGGCGGCTCGTGATGGCAAGCTCGAAGCCGTGGCTGAACCTTGGCGCGTGCTGATTTTCAACGTATCGCAGCGGGTCAAGCTTGGCGGGGGCTGGCAAACTCTCTGGTTTCCACCGGACTATGGCGCTTACGGATTGGCACAGCGCGCCGGACTCCAGATCGGCACCGACTATCGGAAAGGTCAGGAAATCGTCAAGCTTAGGGTCAACTGTGGCGACCATCTGTTTGTCAACCGCCTGACCTATAACTTCCGCCATCCCACGCGCGGCGAAATCGTGGTGTTCGAAACCGCCGGTATTAACCCGGAGAAAATGCCCGGTGAGGCTGGCTACATCGCTCAGGACCAATACTATATCAAACGATTGGTAGGTTTGGGCGGCGAGACGCTCCAGATCGGGGACGATCGCCATCTCCGCATCAACGGCCAGCGTCTTGATCGAGCCAGTGACTATCCGCATTTCGCCGAAGTCTATGGTTTTAACCCCAACCAACCGCCGCGCGAAAGCCATTACTCAGGCCATCTCAATGGCGTGGTGGCGGGCCGCTTTGACTTAGCACCGCTATTCCGTGATGGCGAAGCCCGTCAAACGCTGGGCCCGAACCGTTACATGGTTATGGGCGATAACACGCTCAACAGTTATGACTCGCGCGCTTGGGGCTCGTATCCGCGAAACAATGTCATCGGGAAATCCTCCTTCGTTTACTGGCCTATCTCCAGCCGGTTTGGTTACGGATATCATTGAGGAGAGACGCGGCTCGACTGTTAGCCGCTGCGAGTTATGTCCGGGAGTCCGGCGATCAGAACTGTGGGAACCCGCCTTGGCGGAGGGGAAGTTCGCCCCCCCCCAAGGCTCTTTCAAAACTCCGTAGCTGCGGACGTGAGTCCGCGCCATTCTTTGGATTTGCGCCGACTAACGTCGGCGGCTACGGAGTTTTGAATGTGCCTCCCCCGATACGGCTTTTGGCTGCATGACGGATTTCTAAGTCGTATCCATGCAGACAGTGGTAGGGCGAGGCTCCCGCCGAGCCGCACCCGATGCGGGTTCCAGCGTTCTTTTCTCCTGCCGCCGCCGGTCACTGAAAAGGGAGGTCAAAATGGGTGGTGGCCAGACGCCCAGTCCGCAATCCCAGCGTGGCTCGGCAGGAGCCTCGCCCTACCGGCTATTGAATAGATACGGCTAAGCCGTGTCCATGCAGTGACGGGCTGGGGTGATGGCGAGCCTTTGTGCTTATTCTTGACGCCATAATAGATTGCGGATTATAGCCGACAGAGGCTGGCCAGTTCAGCGTTGGGCTCCGACCATTTGGCAAACTGCGCCTCGACCGTCTCTACCACCTTCGCCAGCTTCGGAAAATACACGTTGTGG